>FZLR01000149.1 GCA_900197615.1 Rhodospirillaceae bacterium Spongia-Bin9 | reverse complement strand
AGCAGCGGCAGGCCGGCTTCGTCGAGCGGTTCGGCGAGGCGCTCATGGGCCGCGCGCAGCCGGGCGATGGCGGTGAACAGGCCGAGCGCCCCTCCGCGGGCGGCGATGAACAGCTCCCGATAGGCCGCGGCGACCCGGTCGGCATTCCCGCCATCCACGTCGCGCACCACGAAAATCCGCGTCTGGGCCGGATAGTCGAAAGGCGACGTAACGGCGAAGCGTTCGGTCGGCCCGTCGAGATGCCGGACGCCGAAGCGCAGGTCGGCCGAGTTCCAGCCTTCGTCGCCTTCCTGTGTCCGGTCCTTCATGGTCGCCGATGTCACCAGCAGGCCGTGGGCCTGGCGCGACAGGACGGCGGCCAGCGGTTCCATCGGGTCGATCCAGTGGCGGTGCATGCCGATATCGGCGTCGCGGCCGAAGTGGCGGTCAACGGCGAACCAGTCGACGAATTCCTCCGGGGTCTCGCGGCCCAGAGTCTCCAGCATGGCGCGCCAGGCGGCGACCGGCATCAGGGCCCGGCGCAGGATGCTGCGCGCCGCGCCGTCGAGCCGCTGCCGGCTCGCCGTGTCCAGCGTCTCGGCCTCGGTGTCGAGAATGTCCTCCAGCGCAAGGCGGAGCCGCTTGAGCGGCCCGCCGATCTCGCGCAGCACCGCATCGAGTTCCCCTGCCCTTTCCAGCAGCGTTTCGGGAACCGGCCGGATATCGGCTTCGAGGCCGTAGGGGCTGTCGCGCTCCGGGCTGCGGGCATAGACCTGTTCGCGGATGGCGGCGAGGAAACGCTCCGCCGCGCCTTGCGGGTTGCCGGCCGCCAGCCGCTGCAGCCAGCCCGGCGCCGGCAGCTGGGCGGCGTGGCGCAGCACCTGTTCCAGCGCCGCCACCGCGCCGTCGTCCTCGACGATCAGGTCGCCGATCCGGTTGTTGAGGCCGCGCACCCGCGACCGGCGGCCGGCCGCCGCCTCCGCACCGCGCAGCCAGCGCCGCAGGTCGGCGGTCTCCTGCCCGCTGAGCAGGGCGGCAAACGCCGAATCCGCGGCGCCGAACAGGTGATGGCCCTCGTCGAAGACCAGCCGGGCCGGCGCGTGGAAATCGCCGGGGGAATCCCCCGGCTGAATCGCCGCCATCGCCGTCTGCGCCATGACCAGCGCGTGATTGGCGATGACGATGCGGGCGCGCCGCGCCCGGCGTACGCTGTGTTCGACGAAACAGCGGCTGTAGTGGCGGCAGGCGGCGTAGACGCATTCGCCGCGATGGTCGGTGAGCGCGTCGATCCGGGCGCGGCCGACCCGGTCGGCGAGCCAGCCCGGCAGGTCGCCGGCGACCAGCGACCCGTCCCGCGTCGCCATCAGCCAGCGCGCCACGAGGCCGAGATTGACGGCCTCCTCCCGGCGCGTGCGCGCGACGGCGACGGCATCGTCGAAATTGAGCAGGCAGAGATAGTTCTCACGGCCTTTGCGCAACACGGCCTTGCGGGCCTTTTCGGCCGGATCGTCATAGAGCCGGTCGAGCTCCCGGTCGATCTGGTTCTGCAGGTTGCGCGTGAAGGTCGACAGCCAGACCGCCCCGCGGTTCTTCTCGGCCCACAGGCTCGCCGGCGCGACATAGCCGATGGTCTTGCCGACGCCGGTGCCCGCCTCGGCCAGAACGAGGTTCGGCCGGTCCTCGGCCTCGCGCGGCACGAAAGCGCCTGCGGCGGCTGCCGCGTATTCGGCCTGCTCCGGCCGGGCTTCGGCGCCCGGCGGCAACAGGCCGGCCAGTTGCGCGCGCGCTTCCTCGCCCGACACCGGACGGTCGCCCGGCGGCGGTTCGGGCGCACGCTCGGCCCATTCCGGCAGGTCGCGCCACACTTCCAGGCCGGCCATCGCGCCGGGGCGCCCGGCGTCGGCCGCGGAAACCTTCAGCGCCGCCAGCACCGGGCCGGCCCAGCTCCAGCCGCCGGCCGCCATGGCGCGGGCGATCGGGCGCGCGCCCGACATGATCCGGGCGCCGGGGTCGTCGGCCAGATCGGCGATTTCCGCCAGAAGCGCCGCGGCGGCTTCGGTGAGCAGGTCGGCTTCTTCGGCGGGCGTGTGCGGTTTGGCGAGGCGCAGCGCCGCCGCGACGCCGGCCGGCGTCGGCAGGCAGAACGCGCCCGGCCGGGCGAAAGCGAACAGGTCCAGGATATCCCGGCCCGGAAAGCGCCGGATGCCGAGCCGCCGTGCGATCCCGGCGCCGTAGCAATGCAGCGGCATTGCCCGCTCCGCCCCGGATGACGGAAGGGCCGCCAGCCGGTCGGCGAGCGCGGCGAGGGAAAGCTCTATATCCGCGCCATCGGACCGCCGCCACAGGGCCCTGCGCGACCCGACGACCAGCACGGCGCCGGCGGGCCCTTCGGCAACCCCGTCGACGGGGCCGACCGGCGCGGCGCGTTCGCCCGGCAATCCGTTGGTCTCGGTCATGCCCGATTGTGCCGCTTCCGCCCCGTTAATTGCCAGATCGGTTCCGCTTCATTTCGCCCTCCCGCAAAATCGCCCGTCATATCGACCGAAGCATACCGCAGGGATGCGAAATGGAGATATCTTTCCGGCACTGCGCCGGGGCCATTGCACCGCGCGGGGAAGATTTCTCCGCTTCGCGGCTGCGCCGCTCCGGTCGAAATGACGAATGGGGAATCGAATGGCAGCGCGCCGCGCCGGGGCCACCCCATGCGGTCGCTTGTCCCGAAACCGTGCCCGCCGCGGGACGCGCGTTGACCATTTGTGCGGTGCGGCATAGGTACGGCCCATGCCTATCGGGCCGGACATTGCCGAACATGCGAAGGCCTGGCCGTTCCAGGAAGCGCGGGCGCTCGCCAAGCGGCTGAATGGCCAGCTGCCGGACAAGGGCCATGTCCTGTTCGAGACCGGCTACGGCCCGTCCGGCCTGCCGCATATCGGCACCTTCGGCGAGGTAGTGCGCACCACGATGGTGCGGCGCGCCTTCGAAGAGCTGACCGGCATGCCGACCCGGCTGATCGCCTTCTCCGACGATATGGACGGCCTGCGCAAGGTGCCGGACAATGTGCCGAACCGGGAGCGCCTCGCACCCTATGCCGAGGCGAAGGACGGCGAAGGGCGGGTCGTCCGCCACGGTTCGCCCCTGACCTCGACGCCGGACCCGTTCGGCGAGAGCGAGAGCTTTGCGGCGGCGAACAACGGCCGGCTGCGCCAGTTTCTGGACCGGTTCGGCTTCGACTACGAGTTCGTCAGCGCCACGGATGCCTATGGTGCGGGCCGGTTCAACGAGACCATCCTGCGCGTGCTGGATAAATACGAGCCGGTGCGCAACATCGTCCTGCCGGAGCTGGGCGAGGCGCGGCGCAAGAGCTATTCGCCGGTATTTCCCGTGGTGACGGCCTGGGACGACGCCATCGGCGGCGAGCGCCGGCAGGTGATCCACAACGCCGTCGTCGCCGAAGCCCGACCGGGCGACGGGACGGCGGTGTTCCAGTGCGTCGACGATGCCGGCAAACGGATGGGCGATCCGTTCGAACACTCCGTCCTGGACGGCGGCTGCAAGATGCAGTGGCGGGTCGACTGGGCGCTGCGCTGGACGGCGCTCGACGTCGACTACGAGATGTCCGGCAAGGACCTGATCGATTCGGTGCGCCTCGGCGGTCGCATCTGCCGGACCATCGGCGGCAGGCCGCCGGCGGGCTTCACCTACGAACTGTTCCTCGACGAGAACGGCGAGAAAATCTCCAAGTCCAGGGGCAACGGCCTGGCGGTCGAGGAATGGCTGCGCTACGCGCCGCACGAGAGCCTGGCGCTGTTCATGTACCAGCAGCCCCGGCGCGCCAGGCGGCTGTTCTTCGATGCGATCCCGAAGGCGACCGACGAATATCTGACCTTCCTCGGCAAGGCCGGCGAACAGGCGCCGGCGGACCTGGCGGAAAACCCGGTCTGGCATATTCACGAGGGCCGCCCGCCGGCGCAGGCGACGCCGCTCTCCTTCTCCCTGCTGCTCAACCTGGCGAGCGTGGTGAACGCCGAGGACAAGGATGTCCTCTGGGGCTTCGTCTCGCGCTATGCGCCCGAGGCGACGCCGGCCTCCCATCCGCTGCTCGACCGGCTGGCGGATTACGCGGTCGCCTACTACCGGGATTTCGTGAAACCGGCGAAGGCCTACCGGGCGCCGGAAGACGGGGAACGGGCGGCGCTGGAGGACCTGGCGTCGGTGCTGGCGGCGATGCCGGCCGATGCCCCAGGCGAGGACATCCAGACGCAGATCTACGAGGTCGGCAAGCGCCACAGCTTCGACAATCTGCGCGACTGGTTCCGGACGCTCTACGAGATCCTGCTCGGCCAGAGCCAGGGCCCGCGCATGGGCTCCTTCGTGGCGCTCTACGGCCTGCCCGAATTCGTTTCGCTGGTGCGCAAGGCGCTGGACGACGGCGGGCTCCAGGCCGGCTAACCGTATTATTGTGCGCTGCACAAATTTTTTCTTGACATTGCTGCACCGCGGCATATATGTCCGCTCATAATGCAGCGCACAATGTTTCTGCCGCACCGCAACAGAAGCCGCGCCGCACCCGGAAACACGATCAGGAAGACGATACCATGACCGCCAGGACCGCAAAGAAAGCCGAAGCCAAGGACTTCGCCAAAGCCGGCGTCGAGCAGCTCGAAGCCGCCGTCAAGTCCGGCCAGGAAAACGCCGAGAAGGCCTACAAGGCCGGCAAGGAGAATGTCGACAAGGCCTACAAGGCCGGCGCCGATGCGCTGAGCGAGAATGTCGACAAGTTCTACACCGCCGCCAAGGAGCAGTACGCCAGGGCGTGGCCGACCATGGCGCCGAAGATCGACGAGGTCGCCGAGTGGAACAAGGGCAACCTGGACGCCTTTTTCGCCGCCAGCGAGATCGCCAAGAAGGGCGCCGAGACGATGGTCGGGGAAGTGAGCGCGTTCAACCAGGCCGCCATGGCGGACGCCGCCGCCGCGGCCAAGGACATGTTCTCCGTCAATTCCTATCCGGAGCTCGTCCAGAAGCAGACCGAATCGGTGCGCAGCGCCTTCGACAAGATGGTCGCCGAGACGACCAGGATGTCCGAGATGTCCGCCACCCTGGCGGCCGAGGTCTCCGAGCCGCTGCAGGCCCGCTGGGCCAAGGTGAACGAGGCGTTCCGCCCCGCCGCCTGACCTGCCGTCCCTCCCGGACAGAAGAAACGAGGCCCGGAGCGCCGCTCCGGGCCTTTTCTTGTATTCGCCTGTGAATCGGGCGGTTCCGGTTCGCGGGCAGGCTATTCCGCGGCGCGAACCCGGCCTGCGATCGCCTCGCGCAGCCCTTCGAGCAGACCTTCGAGTTTCGCCTGACCGTGCTCCATCGCGGCCAGCCGCGCCTCCATCGCGGCCAGCCGTGCCTCCATGCCGGCAAAACGCTCGTCCTGACGGGCGAATTCTGCGCGCAGACGCTCTTCCATGCGGCGCGTATCGGCGCGCAACCGGGCGAACAAGCCGAGAATCAGCGTGACGAGGGCGACGAACAGTGTGGCCGAGGCAACGAAAACGGCGAGGCTCGGATCCATGGTGCGACACTAGCACCGGCGCGGCGTGGCGTCCACCGGCGGCGGGCGATGCGCCGGTCCGTGCGCCGAGGCAGGCGGATTCCGCCGCCCCCCACTCCCCGCTTCAGGCCGCCGGGCGCAGGGGCGACGGTTGGCTGCGCGCCCAGCCGAAATAGAGGTCGCGCGCCTGGCGGTAAACCGGGCCGGGCTGCATGTCCCGGTCCTCCACCCGGTTGCAGGGCAGCACCTTGCCGTAGTTCCCGGTCGAGAAGACCTCGTCGGCGGCCTTCACTTCGTCGAAGGTGACCCGCCGTTCCTCCACGACGATGCCGGCTTCGCGCAACAGCGACATCACCCGCAACCGCGTGATGCCTGCGAGAAAGGCGCCGTTGGCGACGGGCGTCACCGCCACACCGTCGCGCACCAGGAACAGGTTGGCCGTGGCGAATTCGGCGACATTGCCGTTGCCGTCCAGAACGATGGCGTTGTCGAAGCCCTTGTCCAGCGCCTCGCCGAGGCACCGCGCGACATTCGGATAGAGCGCGCCGGCCTTGGCCTCGGTCACCGCCGTTTCCGGCGACGGCCGGCGGAACCGGGTGAGGCAGGCGGAAAATCCGGTCGGTTCCGGCAGTTCCATAACCTCCAGCACCAGCACGAATTCGGTCCTGTCGGGATCGGGAATGAGAAAGCCGGCGCCGGCGAAGAACATCGGACGGACATAGAGCGAGCGATCCCGGGCGTAGCGTTCGATCCCTTCCCACGCCAGGGCGGCGATCTCCTCGGCCGACTTGATCGCCTTGAGGCCGAACTGCGCCGCGGAAGCCACGACGCGCTGGCAGTGCAGGTCCAGATCCGGCGCGACGCCGTCGAAATACCGGGCGCCGTCGAAAACGCTGGAGGCCAGCCAGGAGCCGGGGCCGATGGCGTCCATGACCTTGACGGGCCCGTCGTGCCATTCGCCGTCGTACCAGGTCCAGGCCGTGCCGGACGGGTCCTTCTGAATATTCTGGGGCATGCTTGTGTCCGAAATTTTTCGGCGGGCACCCTACCACCCGCCTTCCGCGGATTGCGAGTCCGATCGCCGTTGCGGTTCGGCGCGATGTCGCGTGCTGCCGTCCCGGCCCGACGAGCCACCCAACGCCATATCGACCGGAGGCCCGGACGCAGGCCGGGGCGGAGATTTCATTTCCGCGCAGAGCAGGGTTCGAGGCGCCGTGCGGAAAGTTTTCTCCGCTACACGCCTTTCGGCGTTTCGGTCGAAATGACGGGAGAGGTGCGTCGCCCGGTCGAAACGACGGCTGCCCCTGCCTGACCTGCCGCCGCTACTGGCTCGCCCAGACGATGCGGTGGATGAACTCGATCTCCTCGCGCGCCAATTGCCGGTCGTCGTGCTCGCGGTTGATCGAGAGCAGCTCGACCCGGCTCGCGGTCATGCGCTGGACCTCCTTGGCCATCACCTCGCCGCCCACCGTGCGGGCGACCACGCGGTCGCCGCGGCGTACGCTGGCGCCCGGCGCGACCACGATGCGATCGCCGTCGCGATAGACCGGCACCATGCTGTCGCCGGAAATCTCCAGGGCATAAGCGTGCGGATCGCCGAGATCGGGAAAATCGACCTCGTCCCAGCCCGTGCCGGTGGGGAAACCGGCATCGTCGAAATAGCCCTCGTCGCCGGCCTGGGCGTGCCCGATCAGCGGAATCCGCCGCACCGGCATGGCCCCGTCCGTGCCCTGCAACAGCGCCATGAACTCCTCGATCGGCGCGCCGGTCGCCTTGAGGACTTTCGACACGCTCTCCGTCGACGGCCAGCGCTGCCGGCCGTTCGGCATGATCCGCTTGCTCTTGTTGAACGTGGTCGGATCGAGCCCGGCCCGGCGCGCCAGGCCGGACGCCGACATGCCGTATTTCTTTGCAAGCCGGTCGATCGCATCCCAGACGTCGCTGTGGCTCAACATGTTCCTGCCTCCCGATGACTGTGTCCGGAGTCCGGCGATGCCCGGCCGGTCCGTTTCTGTGCACGGCTTTGCCGGGCGAATCGATGCCGGACTGCTCTCTGTAGGAAATATTATATATTTTCGGCGAGAAATCCAGAGAAACAAGGAAATTTAGACACAAACCCGGACATCTGCATGGAACTCCTCGCATTTTTACGAAAAAAAGCCTTGTATATAGAACAAATCAAGAATATATGGGCGCCGTCGCTGGAGGAAACGCCCGATGAAAAGACCCAAATTTGCCCACAAGTCGCAGAATTCCGATACGACCGAGCCCTTCGACAATGCCGAGGAGGCCTGGTTCTGGGCCATGAGCTGCCTGGTCGCCCGGGAGGACGGCGCCCGCTTCGTCGCCGGTCTGGCGCTGCACGAGCGGCCCTGCTCGCCGGACGACCTGATCGTTTCGGCCGAGCGGATGGGCGCCGCCGGCCGGCTGAAGCCGTCTCATCTGCAGGTCCTGGCCGGCTACGGCCGCCGCCTGCTCGCGCCCGATTGCCGGGCGCGCACCGAGCAACGGGCGGCGCGCCTGTGGGACGAGGCGCTCGACCTGCTGACCACCGTGTGGCGCGGCAAGGGCATCGTCGCGTGAGGCCGTTCCGTCGGCGGCCGGGCGGCGGCTGTCGCACACCGGAGGCCCCGCCGCTCTACCGGGAGGCGCTGGTCGTCTTCGCCGGCAATTCCGACATCTGGTGGCTCGGCTGGCTCAGGAGCGGCTTCCGCCATTGCTTCATCGCCTTCAACGACGGCCGGCACTGGATCACGCTGGACCCGCTCGCCCACCGCACCGAGGTGACGGTCCAGGCGGTGCCGGCGGATTTCGACCTGCGCGCCTATTACGAGGAGCAGGGCATGCAATGCGTGACCGCAGCCCTGGCGCCGACCCCGCTGCGCTGCGCGCCGCCGGGCCCGTTCACCTGCGTCGAGGCGGTCAAGCGCGCGCTCGGCCTGCGCGCGCCCCTGGTCTGGACGCCGCGGCAGCTTTACCGGCAGCTGACGCGACGGTCCGGCAAAGGCGGGGACTGAGGGAATAGAAACCAGGCGAAGCGTCTGGCCCCGCCGGACCCTGCGTTTCGACCGGCATGACTGCAACCGCCCAATCCGTCATTTCGACCGAAGCGGCCGCAGGTTCGCGGAGCGGAGAAATCTTTGGGAATTATATATCTGACTATGCCGCCGGGGCGGCGGCGCGCGGCTGGCGCCGCGCCACCCCCACCCG
>FZLR01000164.1 GCA_900197615.1 Rhodospirillaceae bacterium Spongia-Bin9 | reverse complement strand
GGCGTCTATCCTCACCACCAAGTCCAGGGAGTTGAAGAGTTCCTCCGCCCCCCAGCCAGTTCGTAGCGGTTGAACAGATCGCCGATTGTCCGCTCGATCGTCGTCACCCTGCATCTGCTGGAGCGCAAGGTGCACCGCCGAGCTTACGGACTGAACAGGGCAGGCAAGCGGATATTTTGGCAAGAGGGGGCGCAGATGCCGAAACGCCAGGAAACGGCGATCACGAAACGCACCGTCGAAGCCCTGTCTGTCGACGGTCACGATGCCGTGTTTTGGGACCGGGATCTACCGGACTTCGGGATCAGGGTCTATCCCTCGGACCTGAAGAAATAAGTGGTCCAGAGCCGGGGTCCCGGCGGCTCGCGACGGGCGACGCTCGGACGCGATGGCGATACGTCGCCCGAGCAGCGCGGCGCCACGCGGCAGATGCCATCGACCGCATCAAGTAGGGCGAGGATGCCGCTCGCCCGGGCCAAGTTCGCGACCCTCAGGGCGCGCCTGCTCAAGATCATCGCCCGCGTCGTCGAAACAGCCACCCGCATCCGCATCCACTTCGCTTCGGCCTGTCCGGACGCCGCCCTGTTCCGTCTGCTGGCAAGGCGCCTCATGGCCTCGAGCCTTTGACCGCCGGGGCGCCGCACTCCACGAGCCCGAGTTCCTTCAAACCCAAACCCCAACAAAGGCAATCTCAAATCCCGGTACCCCCAAGTGCGGTACGAGAACCCGTGCCCACCCAATTTTAGCCGACAAACTACACCTACGCTGAATAAGTCAGGCTAATTTCTCATTCTGGCCTATCAAGGTGATCGTGCTCATGCAAAACGGGCACCTTAGACCCGTACTTCTTATGATTTGGCTCGCAACACTACCCTTGTGCGTCCTCGCTAACGGGCTCAGATGTATGGCCGAAGATTCGCAGCTTGGCGTTGGCCCGCCCACACGTGGTACGCAGACTTTCGATAAACATCAGAAGCTGTCGTTGTCGGTTGGAAAGTTTTCTCGCAACGGCTCGTTTGCGAACGCCCTCCAAATCAATCAAGCGTCCAGCGACAATCCAGACCTCTTTTTGGTAAGCTGGATTCATCATTGCTAATCGAATATGGCGAGCAATCATCCCATCGGAAATGTTATTCGAATTCCTGAATACGCGAGAAAGATCTAATGTTCTATCATTGGCAATGTACTTGCGATCGAATCTATCGTCCGCAATACTCTCCACGCGGGCGCGACTTGAGCAAAAGGCAAGAGAGGCGCTAACTTGGCGACCAACTACTTGAAGTTCCGTAATGGACTCGTGATGGATGGACTTGGAAGCTTTAGCATGAACAAGAGTGATCCTCCGATCGCCGACCGCTATGAAATCGGCGATCTCGTCTCCTCCATCATCTAAAACGACTAGGTGATGGTGCTGAAGATGCTCCCAAAGTTTGCCGAAATCAGTCGTATCACCGCCGCGGCAAGCTCGATTGAAGGCACCAAAGACCGACCGTGCCTGCCAGCACACCTCATCGTCAAAGAAGCCCTCTCCTTTTTCGCTCACCGTTTCCCTTAGCAACGGGACCGCGTAGGTGTCCTCAAGCGGAATAACAATTCCGTCAGTGGTAACGAAATCTCCCGATTGATGAAACTCTCCTTGCATGTAAACCACCCCCTCTTTGGGGATGGTGAGCCTAAATGCTTGGTCTCGATTGATGCGTTCAGTTAGAGTGATCGCTCGGCCCCCTTGCTCGCGCTGTTTTGGCGGATGTCTCTCGTTGAGGGTGTGGCTGATCAATCGATAACGACTTGTTTTCGGGGAGAATTTAATTGAACACGAGATTTCCACTCCATCCAGAGAGGTCAGCGAGAACTCTCCATTCTTATCAATCTCGACACAGAAGTCTTGGTAGTTAAGCTGGCCTTGCATCGCACCAGCCCCGTCGACTTCGTCAATCACCCCGTATTCCGTTAACGTGTCATGAGTCAGGTCGAGCAAAATGTTGGTGGGCCTATTCGTGTCGCCAACCTCTAGTTTGGCCATGTTCGCATAGCGGTCGAATACATGGCTTGGCCTACTAGAGTTATCCGTTAGTTCAACTGCTATACGATTGACCCAATTCAAATAATTGGATAAGCTGAGGTAATCAGACGACGCATCGGATATCCGAGCGCGTTGAATTCCTACGTAGCGATTGTTGTTGTTGACGAAGCCTGATACTGCTGTTGGAACAAGAACCGAGTCGAGCAAATCGGTAAAGGTATCAGCGAACGACCGGGTTCGTGTCGCGATTGAACGGATGGCCCGATCGGACATGTCCAACGAGAGTGCGGACATTCGAGTAATCGCTGAGTTCTGGTCAGCCATTTCGGGAAATAGCTTCAGAAGGCGCTCTCTGTCCAGACGAGCCACTTCTAGCTTGTGGGGCTCAAAGACAATTCCGTCCGTGTCTTGCACAAACAAGAAATTTTCCACGTGTGCTGCCAAGAACACGCCGATGCCCCACTCTGTCATAAAGTGGTCGGCGAGATAAGGGGATTCGCGCACGCCGAAGAAAGTCCACCCAAATGTATTTTGCGGCAGACCCTTGATTTCTCGAACGACGAAGCGATCTGAAGCAAGGATGGCCTCAATCGCCTCTTCCTTCGCCGACTCGAGATCGAAGTGGTCGCTGACCGTAAAGGCTGAGGTACTGAGCGGAAGAACAATGTCGTCCATGGAAATAATGAGGTCCGAAGGTAACCTATGGCGAAATTGACCATTGACGTACTGCATCTTCGGGATGTGCTGGACGATCTTCTCAGGAAGGTTAGCTTCGCTAGGAACGACGTTGTCGAGGCCTTGCGCGCAATGTTCCTCATACTCAAGGTAACGGCGCCACGACCGCTCTATCTGATCTCTCATTTCGGGGATGGCAACGACGTACGCTGTCTGAGGTTGTACACGGGTCTTGTCGGTGGATCGAATAGCTCGGCCGATTTGCTGCACCAACTGACGTTCATTGGTGAAATGATCGTATATTGCGACCGCGACGATATTCGGGTCATCAATACCTTCCAATAGTTTGGTTTCATGGAGCCAAAACTTTGCGCTCGGAAAGTGTTTGATGGCTTTTTCAACAGTTTGGTAGTGCCGTTGCGATTCATCCGACTTCTGAACACGCTCGTGAACGAGCACGGCATTCTCGCCAAGCTCCTTTTTAATTGATTTCTGAATAAGGACCAAACTCTCGTACGAAGCACCCCGCACGATGACCTTTGGAGTCTCGGTATACTTTTTCGCCTCCACCAAGATTTGAGTAAGTTGTTTTTTCAGAAGCGTTCCAAACCGGGTGACGTCATCCAGATCTTGCTGCGTGACTTCTACCGAGTGTGATGTTTCCTCGACACCGGCGGTCTGGCGAATAAGGTGCTGGCGTCCTTCTCTCAACGGTGCCGGTTGCAAAAGAGTATCGTCAGTGCAAAACTTGACATCACGCACTACGTTACGATCGCGGACAACCTGATAGGGAATGTTAAACACGAAACGCCCATGAACACGAAATAGCTTGTAATCGTTACGAAACGGGGTCGCGCTAAACAGAAGCGTTGGCCGATCAAGGTAGCGGACGCTACGGCTCCAAGACGGCGCGGGTTCGTAATGTCCCTCGTCGATGACGACAAGTTCGAACGTGAGAAGGAATTCCAAAACCTCACTTGAGCTTTTGAGGTAACGATCATCCGCATCAGTTAGGGTGGCTCCACTTTGGGCCTTGCGCTGCAGTTTGTCTCGAGATCGCCAAAGGGAATCAAAACCTTGTAGCGTACCGACAATCACCGAGCGCTCTGACCCACGCGATGTGAGCAGCCTATTGAGTCGCCCAATGTTCGGCAACAAGAGCTCAACATTGACATCCGAGATCTCCGCACCTGCGACGTCGGCTTTCTCTGTCCACGTTACTGACTTCTCAACATCAAAACGCATGTGGGACCAGAATCGATGTTGGATATCTTGCATGAGTTGGTCTGTAATGGCAGCACGCGGCGTTAGCACCAATGCACGTTTGGCTTCAGGGATACAGCGCGTGAGTACGGCGATAATACCGGACTTTCCCGTCCCAGTTGGTAGCTTGAAGAGCGCAGCTTCGGTGACACCGCCCTCACCCTCTTGCCGTTCGTTTAGCGAGCGATCAGCATTCAAATAGGCTACCCCGTGTGCGATCGCGGATTTCTGATGTTCCCAGAGGCCTAGAATGTTATCTCGTCCGTTCCAAAATTTATACTTCTCAAGGTGTTGGATTGTTCTGCTATAGCGATCTCTGTTCACGGCCGAGTCACTGGAAATGGAGGATTGTTCTTGACTTGGAAGGTACTCTAAGCGGTTTTCCATGGCCTTTGGTCCTTGCCTTCCGCAGTCCCGAAATGCTCGTGGTTTACCAAAGACCGCCGGGTAATGCGGATCCTGCGGTCGTGTTCCAGCGACTATTGCGAGACCTCACAGGTCGGAATTGAAAGCAATTGCGTTGGTCTAACCCAGCGGTTTGATGTTGTTACGTGTCACCTTATGCTCGCCGGAAATGGCCATTATCTTCGTTCCCTTCGGTCACTGCGATGAGCCAGAAATCCTCCCTAATGAAAACTCCCCTGCCTGTCCCACAGGCGCTGACGTTAGAAATTGTTAGCGGCAACTGTAAATCCGACCTTCGTGGCAATCCAAAATCCGACAGTTTTGGCTTGTCGATTCCGGAGCCCTCGGTCCGCTGTGGTGGCGAAGTCACCACAGCGGGAACGGGGCGCGGATGTACGGATGGGAGACCAGGATGTTGCTGAAGCACTATCTCGACCAGGGCGTTTCGAAGTCGGAGCTGGCGCGGCGGTTCGGGATCAACCGCGCGACGATCCACCACTGGGTCAAGACGGGGCAACTGGACCGGGACCTGTTGGCCGGTCCGAGAGTGTATTCGCCGCGGCCCCCAGTGGCCCACAAGCTGGATCCCTACAAGGGGATCATCGATGCGCGTCTCGAGGCATTCCCGAAGCTGTCGGCGAAGCGGCTGTTCGACGAGGTCCGCGCGGCGGGCTATCCGGGTTCCTACGAGAGCGTGAAGCTCTACGTTCGGACTGCCCGGCCCCGCGAGCCGGTCGAGCCGGTGATCCGCTTCGAGACGCCGGCGGGCCGGCAGGGCCAGGTGGACTTCGGGACCTTCGCGCTTCCCTGGGGCCGGCGTCACGCCCTGGTGGTCGTGCTGGGCTACTCCCGTCTGCTGTGGCTGAGCTTCTATCCGCGGCAGACGATGGCGGTGCTGACGGAAGCACTGGAGAGCGCCTTCGAGGCGTTCGGCGGGGTTCCGGAGGAGCTGCTGTTCGATCAGATGCGTGCCGTCGTGCTGTCCGACGACCGCGGCGCCGGGGGCGGGCTGCTGCTCAACGCGGAGTTCCTGCGCTTCGCCAGGCACTGGGGGTTCGACCCCCGCGCCTGCCGGCCTTACCGGGCGAAGACGAAGGGCTACGCTGCATATTGCACCTCATTGGTCGGTTGGCACACGATGTTGGGGTTTAGGCGCTCAAAGCGCGCTTTCGGCCTTGTTGTTTGGTCGGCGGGTCATCGGGCAGTTCATAGAGGTAGCAGCGCCTGTCGTTGTAGGCGTATCCACTCAGCAGCCCGATCTCGCGCCACTTCTTGATCGTGGTGGTTGAGACCGCGAGCGTGGTGGCCGTTTCGTCGACGGTCAGCAGGCCCCGGGCGCGTAGCCGATCGTAGCGTGATTTGAGCTCGTAGTCGCTTCGGATTACCTGCACGCGCAGCGGTCGAAAGGGGGCGCCATAGCCGGTCCGGTATCCCCGTTCATTGAGGATCGTTGCGATCTCGGCGTCGGTGTGATCGTCGAGTAGCTCGTCGATCTGGGTAACGACCTCGGGCGGGGTCTTGTAACGCTGCCACGCCGGCGCCTCGGGCTCGATGACGATCTGGCGGATGGCTCCGCCTCGAAGGCGCACTCCCAGGCGGAGATCCTTGCCCTTGACCAGGGTCACGTCCTCGATCAGCAATCGTGCGATCCGCTTGCGCTCGCGGTGCGGCGTTGCGGGGTCGTTCCACAAGCGCGGAAAGTCCGTCGCCAGCGCGAGGATTCGTTGGCATTGCTGCTCCCCGAACTCGTGGCTCTGCTCGGCGCGGTGATGTTCGAAATCGTGCTGCGCCTCGTCCAGAGTACGAAGCTTGGCGTTCCATTCCGCCTCCAGCACGTCGGCCACCATCCGATTCTCGGGATGGGTTTGCATGAAGCGCTGGCGCGCCAGATCAGCCTCTTCTCGGGCGCGCTGCACCTGCTGGGCACGCCAAGCGTCGACCTCTTCACCGCGTACGGCAAGTTCGGCCTGTACCTGCAATGCCATTTCCAGCGTGACCGGCGTCATCAACTCGACCAGCAGTTCGCCGATTGCCCGGTCGATACCCGCACCGGCGATGTGCTGGCATATCCGACCCGCCGTATCGATGCCTTCCCGCTGGCACATGTAGTCCGGCACCTGCCGCCCCCGGCGGGTGTGGTAGCGCACGGTCATGCGGTCGCCGCAAACGCCGCAGAGGGCCAGGCCCTGGATCAGCGCCGGCCCTTCGCGTGGGGCGCTGCGCCGGTGCGCGCCATAGGCCTGAGCGTTGTCCCGGAGCTGGCGCTGATTGGCTTCGAAGCGCTCCCAGGAGATATAGCCCGGGTGCGTGTCGGGCAGCAGCACGGTCCATTCCTCGCGCGCAAGCCGCTTCACTTCGACACCGCCACCGGGACGCCGACGATGGCAGTGGCGCCCGAACGCGAAGGCGCCGGCGTATCGCGGGTTGTGCAGCACCTCCAGTACCCGGTAGAGCCTGAGAGGCTGCCAGTGCAGCTCACCCTTGTGCGGTCCGCTGCGCGGCCGGCGGGGAAATAGCAGCCCTTCGTCATGGAAGTGCTTCACCGTGGCGCAGGCCGTGCCGGCGCGGGCAAATGTGTCGAAGAGCAGCCTCAGGCTGTGTTGGACCTGCGCATCGGGATCGAGAACCACACGATCCAGCGGGTCGTATACCAGTCCCAGTGGCAGCGGCATCTTCAACTCGCCACGTTTGGCTCGATTGAGGATTCCGCCGCGCAGCCGGGCGCGCAGCAAATGCAGCTCCGCCTCCGACATCGTCCCTTTGAGCCCCAGGAGGAGCCGGTCGTTGAAGTCGCCGGGATCGTAGACGCCGTCCTCGTCGAGGATCAGCGTCTCGCTCAGGGCGCAGATCTCAAGCAGCCGATGCCACTCGGTGGAGTTGCGCGCGAGGCGACTGACCTCAAGACCGAGCACGATCCCGGCTTGGCCCATGCCGACCTCGGCGACCAGGCGCTGGAATCCCTCGCGGTCTCTGTCGGCGCCGGACAGCCCCTGATCGCTATCGATCACGACGATGCTCTCGGTCGGCCAGCCCAGAGCCACGGCCCGCTCGCGCAGGGCGTATTGGCGGAGCGTGCTCTCACCATTCTCGAGCACTTGGCGCGGGGTGGACTGACGCACATACAGGTAGGCATCGCGGCTCAGGTGGCTCGTACTTACCTTCTGATGGGCAGTGCTCATGCGAACTCCCCTTCCATGTGGACTTTGACCATCGCGAGAAGAATGTCGATCACCGGCTTCTCGACCCTGGCGGGCAGTGCCCCGGGCGACACGCCCGCGCACACGCCGGCAGGCGGGGCGGGCAGCTCGGCGGACACGAACAGCCAGGCGGCGATGCCGCGCCGTGCCATCACGGCGAGCCCCTGTC
>FZLR01000022.1 GCA_900197615.1 Rhodospirillaceae bacterium Spongia-Bin9 | reverse complement strand
GGCGGCATAGTCAGGCATATAATTCCCAAAGATTTCTCCACTGCGCGGCTTCGCCGCTCCGGTCGAAATGACCTGTGACGAAGGAAGCGGCGCGCTCTCGTAAACCCCTTTATCCCGACCCGCCCAGCCTCTCTTCGATCGCGTCCCAGATGCGGGCCTCGATCTTCGTGCCGGACAGGCGGTTGGTCTCCTGGATGCCGGTCGGCGAGGTGACGTTGATCTCGGTCAGCCAGTCGCCGATCACGTCGATGCCGACGAAGACCAGCCCGCGCGCCTTGAGGTCCGGGCCGATGCGGGCGCAGATGTCCCGCTCGCGGTCGGTCAGTTCCGCCTTCTTCGCCTGCCCGCCGGCATGGAAATTGGCTCGCGCCTCGCCCTCGTTGGGCATGCGCGAGACCGCGCCCGCCGGTTCGCCGTCGACCAGGATGATCCGCTTGTCGCCCTGGCGGATTTCCGGCAGGTAGCGCTGGGCGATCACCGGTTCCCGGAACTGCTCGGCATACATTTCCAACAATGAGCCCAGATTGTCGTCGCCGGGCCGGAGATGGAACACGCCGGCGCCGCCGTTGCCGTAGAGCGGCTTGACCACGATGTCGCCATGCTCGTCGCGGAACTCCCGCACCGCCTCCGGGTCGCTCGAAATCAGGGTCGGCGGCATCAGGTCCGGATAGCGGTTGACGTAAATTTTTTCCGGCGCATTGCGCACTTCGGCCGGGTCGTTCACCACCAGGGTCGACGGATGGATATGCTCCAGGAAATGGGTCGTCGTGATGTAGGCCATGTCGAACGGCGGATCCTGGCGCAGCAGGATCGCGTCCATCTCCGACAGGTCGGCGAGCCGCGCTTTGCCGAGATCGGCATGATTGCCCCGTTCGGCCCGCACCGTCAGGCTCTGCACCGGCGCGCTCAGCACGCCGTCGCGGAAACGCAGCCGGTCCGGCGTGTAATAATAGAGCGCATGGCCGCGCGCCTGGGCCTCCATCGCCAGCACGAAGGTGCTGTCCGCGCCGATGTCGATGCTGTGGATGGGATCCATCTGGATCGCCACGCTGAGCGCCATGTCCTGCCTCTTTGTGCACTTCGCCGGCGCGCCTGCCGCGCCGCGCCCTCGCGCGTTCACCTAAGGCAAGTCCGCCACCGAGGGAAGCCGCCCCGGTCCCGGGTTGGAGCCGACGCCGAACCCTTGGGATGGGTTTGAGCGACCGGTAACATAGGTCACAGTATCGACCGGAATCCGGGACCCGACCGAGGAGAGGAAAGACCGCGCCCATGCTCGTTACCCGTTTTGCACCCAGTCCGACCGGCCATCTGCATCTCGGCCATGCCTGGTCCGCCTGGCAGGCCTGGCGCCGCGCCCGGGACGCAGGCGGGCGCTTCCTGCTGCGCATCGAGGATATCGACACCGGGCGCTGCCGTCCGGAATACGAAGCGGCGATCCTCGACGACCTCGGCTGGCTCGGCCTGGAATGGGAGCGGCCGGTGCTGCGCCAGTCGGAGCACTTCGCGCGCTACCGGGCGGCGCTGTCGGCGATCCGGGAACGGGGCCTCGCCTATCCCTGCTTCTGCACCCGCGCCGACATCCGCCGGGAAATAGAGGCCGCCGCCGGCGCGCCTCACGGACCGCCCGATCCAACGGGCGGTGTGCGCTACCCCGGCACCTGCCGCAGCCTTGCGCCGGCGGAACGGCAGGCGCGCATCGAGCGGGGCGACGCTTATGCCTGGCGGCTCGACACGGCGGCGGCGATGGCGCAGTCCGGCGCGCTCGCCTGGCAGGATGAGGACGCCGGGGAAGTGACCGCCGATCCGGCGCCGTTCGGCGATGTCGTCCTCGCCCGCAAGGACACGCCGACCAGCTACCATCTCGCCGTCACGCTCGACGATGCCTGGCAGGGCGTCACCCTGGCGGTGCGCGGCAAGGACCTGTTCGCCGCCACCCATATCCACCGGCTGCTCCAGGCCGTCCTCGGCCTGCCGGCGCTTATCTATTGCCACCACCCGTTATTGCTGGATGCCGAAGGCAAGCGCTTCGCCAAGCGCGACCGGTCGCTGACCCTGCGCACCCTGCGCGAGCAGGGGCGGTCGCCCGCCGAAGTCATCGCGATGGCCGAAGGCTGGCGGCAGGGGTGAGGGCCAGCCGATCCGGATTTATTCCGTTGCCGCCTTCTCCGCCTCGATCAGCGCCTCTTTCCGCCCGATGCCCCAGCGGTAGCCGGCGAGGCTGCCGTCGCTGCGTTTGGCGCGGTGGCAGGGGATGACGATGGAGACCGGGTTGGTGGCGCAGGCCCGGCCGACGGCGCGTTGCGCGGACGGCTTGCCCAAAGCGCGGGCGATTTCGCTGTAAGTCCGGGTCTCGCCCTGCGGGATATCTGTAAGCGCGCGCCAGACCCGCTGCTGGAACGCCGTCGCCCGCACGTCGAGCGGCAGGCTATCGCGCGCCGGCGCGCCGCCGATCCGCCGCAGCACCTCGGCGGTCCAGCTTTCCAGGATGCCGATGTCCGGGACGATTTCGGCCTGCGGAAATTCGGCTTCGAGTTCGGCCAGAAGCGCGTCTTCGCTGTCGTCGAGGGCGACGAAGCAGATGCCCCGCTCGGTCGCCGCGACCAGCAGCAGGCCGAGCGCGCAGGGCGCGGCCGTCCAGGCGATGCGCGCGCCGGCGCCGCCCTTGCGGTAGGTGGCGGGCGTCATGCCCAGCGTGGCGTCCGACGATTCGTAGAGCCGGCTGGACGAGCCGTAGCCGGCCTCGTAGAGCGCCCCGGTCACGGCGTCGCCCTCGCGCAGCAAGGATTTCAGCCGTTCGCGCCGGCGCTGGTCGGCATACTGCTTCGGCGAGACGCCGAGCGCCCGGGTAAAGCGTTTCTGGAAATACGCCGGGCTGAGCCCGACATGGTCGGCGATCTCGCGCAGGGTGGGCGCCCGCTCGTCGAATCCGTCGATAAAGCGGCAGGCGCGCTCGATATGCCGGTCGTGCGGCGCGCCGGTAGCGGGAGCGGCTGCGGTGGCCGGAGCAGCGGTATTGCGGGTCATGGTTCGTATCCCGTCTTGCGGTTCCAGGCGCAGATTGGAACAGTCCCGTCCGCGCCGCTATCCGATCCGTGTCCTGCCGCGAATTTCCTCAGGCCGCACCGTAGGCGTGCAGGCCGGGGCCGTGGGTTCGCAGCCATTTGCGGCTGAACTCCGCATGGTCGCTCAGCATGTCGACCAGCTCCCAGAAACGCGCCGAATGGTTCATCTCCGCCAGATGGGCCACTTCGTGCGCCACGACATAATCCAGCACCTCCGCGGGCGCGAGGATCAGCCGCCAGGAGAAGTTCAGGTTGCCCGTGGTGCTGCACGAGCCCCAGCGGCTCTGCTGGTCGCGCACCGAGACCCGCGCGATCTTCCGGCCGATCCGGGCTGCCTTGGCGTGTGCCAGTTCACCGATCCTGCGCCGGGCCTCGCGCTTTAGCCAGTCGCGCACCCGCCGGGCGAAGAAATCGCCATGGCCGGAAACCATCAGGCGGTCGCCGTCGCGCACAACGCCGGCGCGCCCCGCCGGATTGTGGACCAGCAGGCAGCCGGTCCCGAGGATCGGCACGGTGGCGCCCGGCGCGAAGGGCAGGCCTTCCGGCAACAGGGCGAGCCGGTTGAGCAGCCACAGCGCCTTGGTTTCGGCGAAGCGCCGGCCGTCGGCGACGGACACGCCGGGCGGCAGTACCAGCTCCGCCCGGCGGGCGTTACGGTCGATGCGCAGCAGGATGCGCCGCGCGCGCTTGCTCCGCCTGACGGCCAACGTAACGGCAGTGCCGTCGGCGTCGAGGGTCAGGGTTTCGCTCACCGCGCGAACCGGCCGCTATCAGACCGGTTGCCCGATATGGGCGCCGCGGATGAAGTCGCGGACCTGCGGATATATCTGATCGCGCCAGCGGCGGCCGTTGAAGATGCCGTAGTGGCCGACGTCGGGCTGCAGGATATGGCGACGGCGGTCCTGCGGAATGTTGCAGCACAGGTCGTGGGCGGCGCGCGTTTGCCCGACCGAAGAGATATCGTCCAGTTCGCCTTCCACGGTGAGCAATGCGGTCCCGGCAATGGCCGCCGGATCGACCCGGCGCCCGCGCGAGACCCATTGGCCCCGCGGCAGCGCGTGTTTCTGGAACACGATATCGACGGTCTGGAGATAGAATTCCGCCGTCATGTCCATCACCGACATGTATTCGTCGTAGAACTTGCGATGCGCCTCGGCGCTGTCGCCGTCGCCCCGGATCAGATGCTCGAACAACTTCAGATGGGCGCCGAAATGGCGGTCGAAATTCATCGACATGAAGCCGGTGAGCTGGAGGAAGCCCGGATAGACCCGCCGGTTGAAGCCCTCGTAGCCGAACGGCACCCGGGCGATGACCGAGCGCTCGAACCAGCCCAGGCTGTGCCGCTTGGCGAAATCGTTGACCCTTGTCGGGTTGATCCGCGTATCGACCGGCCCGCCCATCAGGGTCATGGACGCGGGCTGGCAGGAGTCGCCATCCGCCGCCATCAGGGAGACCGCGCCCAGCACCGGCACCGAGGGCTGGCACACCGCAATAACATGGGCGCCGGGTCCGAGCCGTTGCAGGAAGGAGACGACATGGTCGACATAGTCGTCGAGATCGAACCGGCCCTGCGAGACCGGCACCCGCCCGGCGTCGATCCAGTCGGTGATATAGACATCGTGGTCCGGCAGCAGGGCGGCCACCGTGCCGCGCAGCAGGGTTGCGTGATGGCCGGACATCGGCGCGACGACCAGGACCTTCGGATCGTCGCGTGCGCCGGAATCGTCCGGCTCGCGCCGGAAATGCAGCAGGTTGCAGTGCGGCCGGGCCTCGACGATTTCTTCCGTCACCGCGGCCCAGGCGCCATCGATTCGCGTCCGCTCAAGGCCCCATGCGGGTTTTTCGTAACGCCGGGTTACGCGCTCGAACAGTTCGCAGCCGGCGGCGACGCCGCGGAAAAACCGGCTCTCGGTAAATGGAAAATCCGGATCGGTCAGAATGCTCCGGCCGGCAACCGCCATGGTGCGCAGCGGCGCAAAGGCGGCGAGCTGCCAATCGTACAGGGAATAGAGCATATCGCCGTCGAACCCGATCCCGTCTGCTTCGCCTGCCGGATGCCCACCTGCCGGACGCCCACCTGCCGGACGCCCAATTGCCGAATGACCGAGCTGGCGGCAGGGGTAACGGCGCATCTGTTGCGCTGCAGCAAACCATGCCTTGCCGCACTGCACAACAGATTAACCCGATCCGGGCCTTAACGGGTTCGATAGCAGCCGGCCCCCGCGCCGGACCGTTGCCGGGGTACAAGGGGGGATGGCTCGGGCAGCCGCGTTCGGTCGCAATATTCTCCGTTAACCGAGCGGCCCGTTCACGCCGAAACCGTTGAGCAGGTTTAGAACCCAGCGGGCGCCGCGCTCCGGCTCCTCGATCAGGTCCATCTGAGTGAGAGAGCTGTTGCCGATGGTCAGGCTGAGCGCGAGCGGCGACGGCAGGTCGAGGGCGCTGACCAGCGCGGCCCGGATCGTCCCGCCATGGGCGACGGCGACGATGTCCCGGCCGCGATGGGCGGCCGACAGCCGCTCGACCGCGGCGCCGACCCGGCTGCGCAGGTCGCTGAAACTCTCGCCGTTCGGCGGCGCCGTGTCGAGAACGGACAGCCAGAAGCCGTAAAATCCGCCGTATTTCTCGTAGGCCGGCGCGCGCGGCGTACCTTGCCAGTCGCCGAAATGCTGCTCCGCCAGATCCCGGTGGCGCTCGACTTCGGGCAGCGGATAGCCGGCCTCGCCGATCGCCGCCGCTGTCTGACGGGCGCGCCGGAGGTGCGAGGAAAGCCACACCGCATCCTGCGGCAGCACTTCGGACAGGGCACGGTGCGCCGCCGTGTCGCCGGTATCGGCGTCCAGGTCCATCTGGCCGTAGAAGCAGCCGCCGTCGTCGATGACCGGCGCGTGGCGGATCCACCACCACCGGGTTACGGTAACGTTCATCCGGGAGGCCTTAAGTGCGGTTAGAGAACGGCGGCGACCGTGACGATGACCGCCAGTTCCGTCTTGATGCGGATCGTGTACAGGAAATTCCGGTCCCGCGGCATCCCGCAAATTTCCGCCGAGCCCCAGACCAGCGCGGCAACCAGCAGGACCGCCGCAGCGGCCAGCAGGCCGGTCCACAGGCCGACGAACAGGATGGCAAGCAGCAGGGCGGCGGCTCCGCCGGTCCACAGCGCGACGCTGCCGCTCCTGTCGCGTTGGGGGTCGAACGGCGAATCCGTATGCTCGGACCCGGCGGCCAGGGTTGCCAGCGCCATGGCTGCCCCCGACAGGACTTGCGCAGCGATCAGCGCGCCCAGCATATCCGCCAGCGGCGTTATGGCGCTCAGCCCGGCGACACGGGCAAGCAGGATGGCGCCGACGCAGCCGGCAATCAGCGCGAAACGCCGGTCGGAGCCGGCTTCGGTTTGGGCAAGGTCGGCCGCCGCGCCGGCGGCGCCGCTTTCGGCCCGCGCATTGGTCAGAATGACGACCGTAACCGCGGCGAAGACGGCCGCACCGAAGATCTGCAGGCCGAGACCGTCGGCGATCCAGCCGAACAGGGCTGCCGCCAGGCCCAGCGCCAGGCCGACCGGAACGAAGGCGCGGCGGCTATCGGCCTCGGCAGCCGGGCCGATCTCGCCGCGCCGGCCGAGCGGCCAGCCGGTCAGGACGATCGCGGCGTTGCGGCAGTCGCGAAACCAGCCGGCTCCCTCGGATGGGCCATCGCCACTCTGCCGGGAAACGCCGAGCCAGGTGTCCGGATCGTCGTCCGGATTGTCGCGTCGGTCGTCGCCCCGATCGTCGCCCCGATCATCCGTAGTCATCGTCCGCTTCCTCATGCGCCCGGCCCGCGGCTGCCCGATTGTGCATCCCGGGGCCGGCCGGACACTTCGAGTCGAATTATAGGTTATCTTGCCCGGTCCCGACAGGACCAGACATCCGATGTGTCCGGCAGTGTGTCCGGCGCGGGTCCGGAACAGCTGTAAGGGCGCGTTCGAGACCCGCCCCCACCGTCCCTCCGCCGGGACCGGAACCGGACTCCGCGTTGCGGCCTTTCCCTGGGTCCGCGCCCGGCCTCCTATTCGCCGATCTGGAGGATCAGGCCGCGCTCCCGCGCCGAGCGGAAGAAGCGCAGGAAAACCGCGACGGCGACGGTCAGGTAAACGGCGTTCAGGGCGACGGCGTTGAACAGCAGGTCGGTCCGGAAGGTCTTGTCGATCAGGACGGACCGCATCCCTTCGAAGACATGGGTCGATGGCAGGATGCCCGCGATCCATTGCAGCCAGTCCGGCATCACCGACAGCGGATAATAGATCGCGCTGAACGGGGCGATGGCGAAGATCGCGAACCAGGCGATGCTCTCCGCCCCCAGGCCGTAGCGCATCAGCAGGCCGCACACGATCAGCCCGAACGACCAGCCCATGACCTGGAGGTTGGTGAAAAAGGCGATCAGCGGCAGCCCCATGTCGAAGACCGAGTACTCGTAGAGCCAGATCGCCAGCAACGCGGCCGGAATCACGCCGATCAGGACGCGGAGCAGCGACATCAGCGTCAGCGCGGCGACGAATTCGCCGGGCCGCAGCGGGCTGACGAAGATATGGCCGAGATTGCGCGACCACATCTCCTCGAGGAAGGACAGGCTGACGCCGAGCGAAGACCGGAACAGCACGTCCCACAGCAGGACGGCGGCGATCAGCACTCCGCCGGCCTGGACGAAAAAGCCGGACTTGCTCGCCAGAAATATTGTGAGGAAGCCCCACATGACCATTTGCAGGGTCGGCCAGTAGGTCAGTTCCAGCAGGCGCGGCCACGATCCGCGGTAGAGGTAGACGTAGCGCAGGACCATCGCCTGCAGGCGCCGCCACGAGGCGATCGGGCCTCTGGTGCCCGCGACTTTGGCCTCGGCCGGGCTCACGCCGCCGCCTCCCGGGCATCGCCCGTCCGCCGGTGGCGGGCGATATCGAGGAACACGTCCTCCAGATTGGCGCGGCCGTAGCGGCGGATCAGTTCGGCCGGGCTGCCCTGGTCGACGATCCGCCCGGCGCGCATCATCATCACCTGGCTGCACAGGCGCTCCACCTCCGCCATGTTGTGCGAGGCCAGCAGGATGGTAGCCTGCCGCGTATCCCGGTAGGCCTCCAGGTAGCTCCGGATGCGGTCGCCGGTGTCCGGGTCGAGGGAGGCCGTCGGTTCGTCGAGCAGGAGGACGTCCGGCTCATTGAGCAGCGCCTTGGCCAGCGCGAGGCGGGTTCGCTGCCCGGCGGACAGCGTGCCGCTCGGCCGGTCCATGAAGGCGGTCAGATCCAGCTCTCCGGCCAGGTCACCGATCCGACGGGACGGCTTCTTCAGGCCGTAGAGCCGGGCATAGACCATCAGATTTTCGCGCGCACTCAGCCGCTTCGGCAGATCGACGTAAGGCGAGGAGAAGTTCATGCGCGGCAGCACGTCGTAGCGCCGCTTCAGCATGTCGACGCCGAGCACCGAAACCCGTCCGTGGGTCGGCAGGAGCAGCCCCAGCAACATCGAGATCGTCGTGGTCTTGCCCGCGCCGTTGCCGCCCAGCAGCGCCGCCGTCGTTCCTACCGGCACGCTGAACGACAGGCGGTTGACGGCCAGGACGTCGCCATAGGATTTGGTCAGCCTGGAAACCCGGATGGCCGCCGGCGGGTCGCCGTCCTGCGGTCCGCTCACGGAATTTCAACCGGGCCTGCGATCGGGCCTGAGATCGGCATCGTTATCATTCGCCTTGCGAACATCGCCCGCCTTCGTCAGTACTGAACCCGTTCCGTTCGATCGGGCAGGCCCGAAGAACCGCTTCGAACCGCCGGGGGCCATGACAACCGGACCATGAAAGCCAAACTCGCCGCGATCCGCCGTATTGCCGCTCCGAAACCGGGGCGGGTCCGCCTGCGGACGCTTGTGTACATAAGGTGGGTCGCCGTCGGGGGACAGTTGGCGGCGCTGGTGATCGTCAATTTCGGCCTGAACTATTCGTTACCGTTGCTCGCCTGCCTGCTGACGGTTGCCGTGTCGGCGGCGGTCAACACCGGCATCACGCTGACCCGGCCGATGAGCGGAACCCTGTCCGACCGGTCGGCGGCGCTCTGGCTGGCCTACGATATCCTGCAACTGTCGACGCTGCTCTATCTCACCGGCGGCCTGCAAAATCCGTTCGCCGTGATGCTTCTCGCCTCGGTGGTGGTCTCGGCCTCGGTGCTGTCGCGCATCAGCACGCTCAGCCTCGGCCTGCTCGTCGCCGTCTGCATCAGCGTGCTGGCCTTCCGGTACCAACCGCTGCCCGGGCCGGAGCCGATCCTCGAGCTGCCGGTATTCTATGTACTCGGCGTGTGGCAGGCCCTGGCGATCGGCGGCCTGTTCATCGCCGCCTTCGTCGGCAGCGTCGCCGAGGAGGGCCGGCGGATGCAGGATGCGCTGACCGCAGCGCAGGTGGCGCTCGAACACGAGCAGCGCCTGTCGTCGCTCGGCGGGCTGGCTGCGGCGGCGGCCCACGAACTCGGCACGCCGCTGGCGACCATCGCGGTTACGGCAAAGGAGCTGAGCCACGATCTGAAGCCCGGCAGCCCGATGACCGACGATGTCGAGCTGATCCTGGAACAGACGGCCCGGTGCCGCGAAATTTTGATGGAGTTGAGCCGCAAGCCCGAGACCGAGGGCGGCGAGCCCTACAGCCGGCTTCCCCTCGGCACCATGCTCGACGAGTCTGCCCGGCCGTACCTGACCGAATCCGTCAATCTCACGCGCGATTTCCGCCCGGTCGGCGAGGCGCCGGGCAGCCCCGAACCGGTGCTGACCCGCAGCCCTGAGTTTCTCCGCGCCGTCGGCACCCTGATCCAGAACGCCATCCAGTTCGCCGACGCCGAAGTCATCCTGCGCGGGCGCTGGGATGCCGAAACGGTGACCGTGGAGATCATCGATGACGGTCCGGGATTTTCAGCGCACTTGCTAGACCGCCTCGGCGAGCCTTATGTTTCGACTCGTGCCGGTGCGGACGGCGAAGGCGAGCATATGGGGCTGGGGGTGTTCATCGCCCAGAATCTGCTCAATCGTACGGGCGCCACACTGCGGTTCGCCAATCAGGATTGGTGGGATTGGTGGGGCGCAGGCGCCATCGTTCGAATTACCTGGCCGCGCCGGGATCTCGAACACGCAACTTCGGAGACCGGACGTGTCGGAGAACACGCAGGACAGTAAAGGGAAACTTCTGGTCGTCGACGACGACAGGCCATTGCGGCAGCGCCTGATCCTGGCGATGGAGCGCCGCGGCTTCAACGTCGTGGCGGCGGAAAGCGCCGCCCAGGGTGTGGCCTGCGCCAAATCGGAAATGCCGGACTATGCAGTGATCGATCTGCGCCTGGGCGACGGCAGCGGCCTGGATGTCGTGGCCGCCCTGCACGAGGTCAAACCGGACTGCCGGGTCATCATGCTGACCGGTTACGGCAACATCGCGACCGCCGTTGCTGCCGTGAAGGCCGGCGCCGTGGACTATCTGCCCAAGCCGGCCGATGCCGACCAGATCGAGGCGGCGCTCCTCAACACCGACCGGCCGTTGCCCGGCCCGCCGGAAAATCCGATGTCGGCCGACCGGGTGCGCTGGGAGCATATCCAGCGCGTCTACGAGCAGTGCGACCGCAACGTGTCGGAAACCGCGCGCCGGCTGAATATGCACCGGCGCACGCTACAGCGTATCCTCAACAAATACGCTCCGCGCGAAACGCCGAATAACTAGGGTCGGCCCGGCGAATTTCCGTTTTTTTCATCTCCCTCTACAGAGGGAGAGGCCCGGCTTGACTTGGGGCGGCGCGCCGCATGGCGCTTTATTCGGTTTTTGGGACGGCGCCCCCATCGACCTCGCTGTGCGAGGCCACTTCCCCCGCTGAAGCGGGGGAAGAAAAATCTTCAGACCGGTCCGAACAGGAACGCGCCGCGCGACGGCGGAGTACGAAAACGATGAAAGAAGCGTCCACAGCCCGGGACTTCGATCCCGACACCGCGCCGGACCTGTCCAGGGACGGCTGGCCCGAGAAATTCGCCGGGGCGACCGTCCGTCGGGGCCGTCCGCCGGTTGCCAAACCGAAAGTGTCGACCACGATCCGGCTGTCCCAGGAGGTGATCGATCATTTCAAGGCCGACGGTCGCGGCTGGCAGACCCGGATCGACGAAGCGTTGCGAGACTGGATCGGCAGGCAGGACGCCGCCTGACCGGAATGTTCGCGGCGACGGGCGCCGCAAACCGCACCGCCTACTTCCCCGGCGGCTTGATCATGCGGCCGAGGGGCTGGCCGCCGAACAGGTGGACGTGGAAGTGCGGCACCTCCTGCAGGCCGTGTTCGCCGATGTTGGTGAGCGCCCGGTAGCCGTCTCCGGTAATGCCCAGCATCTGCGCCGTCTCGCCGAGCGCGCGGATGAAGCCGGCGACCTCTTCGGCGCTCGCATTGGCCGCAAAATCCGTCAGGTCGAGATAGGCGCCTTTCGGGATGACCAGCACGTGCACCGGCGTCTGCGGGGCGATGTCCCGGAACGCCAGCGCATGGTCGTTTTCATGGACCCTGTCGCAGGGAATCTCGCCGCGCAGGATCTTGGCGAAGATGTTGTTCGGGTCGTAGCTCATCGGCCGGCCTCCTCCAATATTATTCCCGCGATGGCTTCCGGGCGGCCTTCTCGGCAATGCCGGACATGCCTTCCCGCCGCTCCAGTTCCTGCCACACCTGCTCCGGGCTCACGCCGCAGGCCGCCCACAGCACCAGCAGGTGGTAGAGCAGGTCGGCGCTCTCCGCAGCCAGCGCGTCCCGGTCTTCCGCCATGGCGGCGAGGATGGTTTCGACCGCTTCCTCGCCGGTCTTTTTTGCGACAGCCGGAACGCCGCCGGCGAGCAGCCGGGCGGTCCATGAAGACGTGGGGTCGGCATCGCGCCGCCTCTCGATAGTCTCGAACAGGGCGTCCAGCACATGCCGGCTTTCGGGGTCGTTCCGATTCACGCCGCTGCCTCCGCCCCTGTTTCCGCCGCCGGTTCCGGCCGGTGCGGGCGCACCGGCACGCCGGCCGCCGCCATATGGGTCTTGGCCTCGGCAATCGTAAAGGTGCCGAAATGGAAGATGGAGGCCGCCAGGACCGCCGAGGCATGGCCCTGAACGACGCCGTCGACCAGGTGGTCCAGCGTGCCGACGCCGCCCGACGCTATTACCGGCACCGGCACCGCATCGGCGATCGCCCGGGTCAGGTCGAGATCGAACCCGGCCTTGGTGCCGTCCCGGTCCATCGAGGTCAGCAGCAGTTCGCCGGCGCCGTACGCCGCCATCCGCTGCGCCCAGGCAATCGCCTCAAGCCCGGTCGCCGTGCGCCCGCCATGGGTGTAAATCTCGAAGCCGCCGGCGTTCGGGCCGCCCGCCCTCCGCTTGGCGTCGATGGCGACGACGATGCACTGGCTGCCGAACTTGTTGGCGGCCTCCTGCACGAATTCCGGCCGATGCACCGCGGCGGTGTTGATCGAGACCTTGTCGGTGCCGGCGAGCAGCAGCTTGCGGATATCCTCGACCTCGCGCACCCCGCCGCCGACGGTGACCGGCATGAAGCAGGAGGCGACGGTGCGGTCGACGACATCGTAGATCGTGTCGCGGTTTTCGTGGCTGGCGGTGATGTCGAGGAAGCACAGTTCGTCGGCGCCTTCCCGGTCGTACAGCTTCGCCTGCTCGACCGGATCGCCGGCGTCGATCAGATCGACGAAACTCACGCCCTTGACGACGCGGCCGTCCTTGACGTCGAGGCAGGGGATGATGCGGGTCTTCAGCATGCCGTCACCGGTGGCGCCTCCGGCAGCATGCGCGAGCGCCGGCGGTTCGGCGGCGATCATGCGCGAGCGCCGGTCAAAAGAAAAGTCCGGCCCGATCTCAGGCGGGGTCCGGCAAGACGGGGTCGCCCGCGGCGCCGGCAAACCGCTGGACAACGCGGGGCGAGGGATCGGCGGTGTAGCCCTGTTCGAAGGCCAGCACCGTCAGCAATTCGCCGAACGCCGTCAGCAATTCGCCGGGACGGAGCAGGAAATCCGGGTTGCGCGGCCGTCCCCAGATCTCGTTGCCCGCCATGAAGGTCTCGTAGATCAGGTGCCCCTCCGGCTTGAGCAGCGCCGGCAGGTGCGGCAGCAGCGGGCGATGGAGATAGTTGCAGACGATGACGATATCGAACGGCCCGCCTGCCTCGAGGGCCTGCGCCGTATCGGCGGCGTCGCCGGCCTCCAGGTCCATCCTCAGCGCGGATATTCCCTCGTCTTTGGCGGCCAGGCCGGCCAGCGCGCCGGCCTCGCGGTCCACGCCGGTTACCTGCCAGCCGCGCAACCGGGCCAGCCGGATATGCCGTCCGCGGCCGGCCGCGAGATCGAGAACACGGCCCCCGGCCGCGGTCGCCGGCGGCAGGAAGCGCGCCACCCAGCGGCTCGGCCCGGCCGCAGTCTCGTCGCCCGCCGGCTCAATCATCGCGCCGAAAGCCCTTCCGTTGACGCGCCATAATCCCTAAATTTCCGCTATGATTTCCGAATCCTGCCAGAATACGCCCTGCAGCCGGCAGGGTGCTCGATGATCCGCTACGCCGTCCGCTGCCGGGCCGGCCACGAATTCGAAGGCTGGTACAGGGATTCGAAAACCTACGAAACCCTGGAGGCCGCCGGTGCGGTCTCCTGCCCGGATTGCGGCTCGGCCGAGGTGCGCCGCGCCCCGATGGCCCCGGCGCTCTCCGGCACCAAGGCGACCCGGCGGGACGAACCTCTTCCGGCGGACCGCGATGGCGGCGATGAAGCCTCTTCCGGACCGGCCCCCGAATCGGCTTCCGCATCGGCTTCCGCCCCGCCCACCGCCCCGCCGGCGCCGGTTTCGGCCGAAGACGCCAAGCGCATCCATGTCATGGGCAAGATCCGCGAGGCGATGGTCGAAATGCGCCGCCATGTCGAGAAGAATGCCGATTATGTCGGCCCGAAATTCGCCGACGAAGCGCGCAAGATCCACTATGGCGAGACCGGGCAGCGCAGCATCTACGGCGAGGCCACGGACGACGAATCGGAAGCGCTGCGCGACGAGGGAATCGAATTCGGGCGCATTCCCTGGGTGTCCAAGACCGACGCATAATCTGGCGCCCGGCCCGGCGCTTGCTCCCTGGGCCTCCACGCCCTGGACCCGCGCCATGAACGCGATCCGCGAGCGGGACGGCGAATTCTTCGCGCCCGAGCACCGGCAGCCGCAGGACTGGAACCGGCTGGCCGCCTTCAAGCTGGCCGTCGTCTTCCTGCAGATTTGCGCCCGCTACTGCCGCGGCACCACCGCCGACCCCCGCATCGCCGGCATGGGCCCGACCGCGGATGCCCTGTTCGATTTCGCGGCGGAGGTGAAGGCAGGGCGGATATTCTGAATCCGGCGTATTTTCTTACTTGCCTGTGACCCAAAAAAATCGCTTGTAGCTCACAAATCGACAGAATTTGATCCACGAGGCGCTTTGCCTGTGTTCAATCGACAGGTGGCTCTCTCGCGTGCCTGTGCCTTAGTGCTGGACCCAACTTGGAATAGTGCCCGGGATTGGAATATTCATCGTACCATGTGCCTAAATGAAGTTGCAGGTCCGTCAAGAAGTAGTGCAAGAGTCGTGCGGAGCTGATATTCGGTTCATGTCCTTCTTCCTGTATCGTCAACCATTTCATTGTTTTTTCCGCATCGTCGGGCTTCAGGTTTACCTCTGCCCCAATTCCAAATTCTGCTCCTTTTCGACCCACTCTTCCCGGAATGCAGAGTGTTGCTCCCATTTCTTCGTCCAAAATCACCACTGATGCGTTGCTCGGTCGTATGCCAACCTGACTGATATCATCTTCTAAGTGCTTCACTTTACATTCACTTTGTCCCAAGGCAATCAGAAAAGCATAACACTGTTTCGCCCATTGCCTCCCAGTAATCTGTCGCGTCATTTCAGCCATGGTTGTTTCATCTTTAATTTTTCCAAACCGGCACTTGTTTTCGATTAATTGTCCTTCCTGAAGCTTCTCGATGTCATTTACCATTCGGCGATAACTTCGAATTACGTTGTTATGATTTGCCCACGAAGCCTTGACCTCGCCAACCGCTGCAACCCATTCTATTCTCACCAGTTCAGTTTCTCCTTCTTCCGCTTTGTGCATGGTCGCGGCCGGAACGTCTTTAACGATAATGACATCTATCTGCCCAGACTTCATGCCGTCGGCTCGAACCACGTGTCCCTGCGTTACCCGGTACTGCCCTCCTATAAGGCTTCCGATAAGCCTCCGCACTGCGTGCTCCGGACCATCACCTCTTGCACGGATGTTGTTTCTTCCTCCCGTTGCCTTCGCTTTTTTGCGGCTAAGGAACAATTCGTCTGCAAGAGCGGCGTAGAGTTCATCCGCTTGGTATGTGTCCATTTTCTTTTCTCTAATCCTTCATCAGGTCAATCTCGAACTAGATCGTCATTGTAGACTGGTTAATCGCCGACATCCGCTACACCTTCCCGCCCTCCAGCACCGCCTCCAGCAGCCGGTCCAGCGCGTCCGGGTCGCGCCATTCGAGGGTTACGGGAACCGGCGTCACCATGAGGCGCGCGTCGGGCGGCAGGCGCATATAGTCCTTCTCGGTGCAGACCGGGACGGCGCCGCGCTCCTGCGCCACTTCGCAGATGAACATGATCTCGGTCTCCGGGAAGGGGTGGTGGTCCGGATAGGCCATCGCCTCGGTCAGGTCGGCGCCGATCTCCTTCACCGTATCGAAAAATTTGTCCGGACGGCCGATGCCGGCGAAGGCGACGACCTTGCGGCCCTGCAACGCCAATGCCGCCTCGGTCGGGACGAAGCGGGCTTCGAGCAGCGGCAGGCCGCCGGCTTCCTGCCGGCAGCGATGCATCGCGCCCGCGGTGTCCGCCCCGACGACCACAGCCGCATCCGCCCGCGCCAGGCCGCGGCCGACCGGTTCGCGCAGCGGGCCGGACGGGACGATCCGGCCGTTACCGAAGCCGAAGCCGCCGTCGACGACGACCAGCGACAGGGCTTTGGCGACGGCCGGGTTCTGGTGGCCGTCGTCGAGCAGCAGGATATCGGCGCCGGCGTCGACGGCGGTGCGCGCGCCGGCCGCGCGGTTCCGGGCCACGACCGTCGGCAGCGTTTCCGCCAGCAACAGCGGCTCGTCGCCGACCTCCCGGGCGGTATGCACGGCGGGATCGACCCGCACCGGCCCGGCCAAACGCCCGCCATAGCCGCGGCTGACGGCGAAAGGCCGTCGGCCCCGTTCCAGAAACCAACGGGCGAGCGACAGCACGACCGGCGTCTTGCCCGCGCCGCCGGCGGTCAGGTTGCCGATGCAGATCGCCGGCACGGGCGGCGCGTAGCGCGGTGCGCGTTGCACCCGCATGGCCGTGCCCAGCCCGTACAGCCACGACACCGGCAGCAGCATGGTCGAGACCGCCCCTTTGCGCGACCAGGCATCCGGCGTGCGCATCAGGCGCCGTCCCGTCCGTCCGGCGGCGCCTGGGGCAGCGCGGCCGTATAGGGCTCCAGCAGGGCCATCGCCCGGTCGAGGATGCCGGCGCTGCCCTGCACCGCACGCGCCGCCCCGGTCGCCCGGTCCCTGCGTTCCGCCGGGTCGGCCAGCAGACGGCACACCGCATGGGCCAGTGCGTCGGCCGAGGCGACCGTTTCGCTGGCGCCGGCGGCCCGCAGGGCCTCGCCGATGTCGGCGAAGTTGCCGATATGGGGCCCGTGCAGAATGGCGCAATCGAGCTGGGCCGGCTCGGACAGGTTCTGGCCGCCATGGGTCGCCAGCGAGCCGCCGACGAAGGCGACTGCCGCCGCGCGGTAGAACAGGCCCAGCTCGCCCAGCGTATCTGCGATATATATTTCCGTTTCGCGGCCCGGCGCGTCGCCCGCGCTGCGCAGGCCGGCCGCATGGCCGGCGCCGCGCAGGTCTCCGGCGATGGCGGGTCCGCGCTCCGGATGACGCGGCACGAGGATCAGCAGGGCGTCGCCGAATTGCCGGCGCACCGTCCGGTGCGCTTCGGCGACCGCCTCTTCTTCGCCCGGATGGGTGCTGGCGGCGAGCCAGACCGGACGGCCGCCGATGGCCCGCCCGACCGCGGCAAGCGCCGCCGGATCGGCCGGCAACGGCGAAGCGGCCATCTTGAGATTGCCCGGCGTCTCGACCCGCGCGGCGCCGAGCCGCCGGAACCGTTCGCCGTCGTCTGCCGACTGGGCCATGACCAGATCGAACGTCCCGACCAGTTGCCGCGCCGCGCCCGGAAATCGCCGCCAGCGCCGGAAAGACCGTTGCGACATCCGCCCGTTGAGCAGCACCGCCGGGACGCCGCGCCGCGCCGTTTCGGTCAGCAGGGTCGGCCACAATTCGCTTTCGACCCACAGGGCCAGGTCCGGCCGGAAGCGGTCCAGGAAGCGCTGCACCCAGGACGGGCAATCGACCGGGACGAACTGGTGAAAGGCCTGTGCGGGCAGGCGCTTCTTCATCAGCTGCGCCGAAGTGACGGTGCCCGACGTGACCATGACATGGGCCGCCGGCAGGCGCGCCAGCAGCCGTTCGATCAGCGGCAGGACGGATTGCGTCTCGCCGACGCTGGCGGCGTGGATCCAGATGAGGGCGCCGTCCGGCCGGTCCCGGCGCGGCTTGCCCATCCGCTCGCAATACCGCTCCGGATGCTCCTTGCCGCGCAACCGCCGCTGCATGAGCATCAACCGCGCGACCGGCGGCGCCAGCCGTCCAAAGCCGCGATACAGGCCGAGCAGCACGATTCAGGCCCGCCCGCCGCCGCTCATCTGCCCCCGCTCATCTGCCCCGCTCATCTGCTGGGCATGCAGGCGGGCGAAGGCGCCGCCGGCCGCCACGAGATCGCCGTGGCTGCCGAACTCCACCACCCGGCCTTCGTCCAGCACGTAAACGATATCGGCATCGACGATGGTGGACAGCCGGTGGGCAATGACGATAGTCGTCCGGCCCTTGCGCAGCGAATCCAGCGCGGACTGCACCTGGCGCTCCGATTCCGTGTCGAGCGCCGAGGTGGCCTCGTCGAGCAGCAGGATCGGCGCATCCTTCAGAATGGCGCGGGCGATCGAGATGCGCTGGCGCTGGCCGCCGCTCACCTTCGCTCCCAGGCCGCCGACAGGGGTGTCGTATTGCTGCGGCAGCTCCACGATGAAGTCGTGGGCGGCGGCGGCCCGGGCGGCGGCGACGATCTCCGCCTCCGTTGCGTCCCGCCTGCCGTGTGCGATGTTGGCGCGGATAGTGTCGTCGAACAGCGCGGTCTCCTGGCTGACCAGCCCGATCCGGGCGCGCAGCGAGGCCAGGGTCGCATCGCGCACATCCTGCCCGTCGATCAGCACCGCGCCGCTGTCGACATCGTAAAAGCGCGGGATCAGGTTCAGGACCGTCGTCTTGCCGGCGCCCGATGGCCCGACCAGTGCGACCGTCCTGCCGGCCGGAATGTCGAGAGTGACGCCGCGCCCGTCGCGCCCCAGGGCGGGGGCGGCCTTGTCGTTCCTCCGGTCGTAGGCGAACACCACATTGTCCAGCCGTACGCTGCCGGATTCGAGCGCCAGCGCCTTCGCGCCCGGCCGATCGACGATCTCGGGCTCGATGTCGAGCGTGGCGAACACCCGTTCCGCCGCCGCCAGGCCTTCCTGCAGGTTGGCGTTGAGGCGCGCCAGCCGGCGCACCGGATCGTAGGCCAGCAGCAGCGCGGCAATGAAACCGCCGAAATCGCCCGGTGTGCGGGCGCCGGCGATCACCTGATAGCCGCCATAGAGGAGCACGCCGGCGATCGCCACACCGGCAATGACTTCGATCAGGGGCTCCGTGATCGCCCGGACTCTCTCCGCCTTGTAGTTCAGCCGGAAGATGCGTCCGATGAGGAAGGAGGCGCGGCCGGTCTCGTAATCCTCCATCCCGTAGGCCTTGACGTGGCGGATGCCCTGGAAGCTCTCGTCCTGCAGTGTGGTGAACTGCGCCATCTCGATCTGGGTATTGGCGGACACTTTGCGCATGCGCTGGCCTATGGCGTAGACCGGCACGACAACCAGCGGAAACACGAAGAAGGTGACGCAGGAAAGAATCCAGTCGATCCAGAACATGGCGGCGACCAGCGCGATCACCGTGACGATGTCGCGGCCGATGCCGGTAATCGTGTTCGAGAACAGGCTCCGCATCTTGGCGGCGTCGTTGGTGAAGGCGGAGATCAGCCGCCCGGTCGGCGTGTTGTGGAAGAACCCGAGATCGGCCCGCATCAGGCGGGCGAACATGCTGTCCTGGATGTCCGCGATCGAGCGATGCCCGACATAGGCCATCATGGTAACCGCCCCGTAGGCCGCGCTGCCCTTGACGAGGAAGACCGCGGCGGTCGCAAGCGCAATGAAGTAAAGCTGGTTGAAGCGGGGATCGGCCGAGAACATTCCGGCGATGGCGCGGGTCAGCCAGGCGTCCTCCGGCGCTGCGCTGCCGCTGAAAGCGCTGTCCAGCAGTTCCTTCAGGATGAATGGCACCGTCGCCGTACAGGCCGAGACCACGCCCAGAAGGACAAAGGCGAACGCGATGCGCAGCCATTGCCGCGCCAGGTAATCGCGGACGATCCGCTTCACCATGGGCAGCGTGCGTGCGTCCAGCGGCAGGCCTTTCGCGGGTGTCGGTCTGGCGGCCAAACGGCGGCTCCGAACGGTCTCTGTCAGGCAGCTTTCTTATCACGCCGGCGCTTTCCGGCGCAGAATCGCCGGCGAACGCGCGTCCCTATGTCCCAAAGCGACGGAAGGCGGCTGTCGCAGGCCCGAGAGGCTGCCGCTATTCCCGGCGCAGGACGAAATCGACTAGGGCGGTCGCGAGAGGCCGCGGCCGGAACGCCGCTTCGAGATCCGCCGGATCGTATCGCTCCGCGGCCCAGGACAGGAAATCCGCTCCCGTCGCTGCGTGCGCCTCGCCGTATGCCAGCACGAGGGCCTTGCCGATGCCGGTCGGCCCGGCGCCGATATAACCGTAGCGCCAACCGAACTGTTTCAGCGCCTCGCCGGTCGTTCCCCCCGTCGACAGGATATAAAGCGCGCCCATCAGGCCGGTCCGGTCGATACCGGACTTGCAGTGGATCAGGGCGGGATATTCGATCCGGTCGAACGCCGCGGCTGCATCGAGCAGCAATTGCCGCGTCGGCGCGCGTCGCGAGGAGATCGTAAAATCGACCAGGACAAGCCCGGACTGCGCCGCCGCCTCCCGCTCCAGCAGATAGTGCCCGCTTTCGTTCGCCCGGCGCAGGTTGACGACGGTGCGGATGCCGGACCGGGCGGCGCGGCGCATCTGGAAGGGCGCCGGCTGGTTCGAGCGGTAAAGGCCGGGCGCAACCTCGTGCCAGTGCCGGTAGGCGAGGCGCAGCAAGCCGTGGTCGAGAATCAGCATTTCCAGCCAGGCCCCCAGCCGGCCGAACGGGCGGTCCAGCCGGCTCCCGCCGGTATCCGGACCGGGACCGGCCATTCGGCCGGTCGGGGTCTTGGGCGTCCGGCGTCCGGTCATCGGCGAGTCATCGGTCCGATCCGCCCGCTTGGCAACGCGCGATTCTGAGGCGTCGACTCCGGCCGCCGGGCAGGAAGGCCGCGTCAAGCGATCGGCCGGAGGCTGCGCATCGCCCGTTCCCCGATTTCGCTTGGGGTGCCTGCGGCCAGCCCCGCGATCGTTTCCTCGATTCGCGCGAAAATCTTCTTGACGGGTTTGGCAGCCTTTCCCTTCGCGAAGGCGCCGGCGTAGTGCAGGCGGATCAGTTCGCGCACATGTCTGGCGTTGTCCCGGTTTTCGATCTCGGTACGCGATGCCGCTGCGGCGTCGCAGCGAAAGAAGACGCGGGTGGAGCCCGCCGAACGCTGCGCCGTCTCGGGTGCTTCGGAGAGGCCGGCCAGCCCGGCGCAGGCGCGCAGCGTCCACGGGTTGAAGTTGAAAATATGGGCATAGTGAAACATGCCGCCGCGCGATTTCGTCCGGCAATAGGCTTCGATATTCGGCACTTCGACATAGAGCGTCCCGCCCGGCGCCAGCCACTCGGCAATCTGGCCGAGATATTTGACCGGATCGTTCAAATGCTCCAGCACATGGCTCAGGCGGATCAGGTCGAACTCGCCGGGCGGAAACAGGTCCGGCGCCAGGTGGGCGGTCCGGATGTCCAGCCCCAGCTCGTCCCGGCAATAGGCGGCATAGTGGAAATTGGGCTCGATGCCCGTGACGCGCTTGCCGAGCCGCGCCAGCAGGAAGGCGATTTCGCCGGAACCCGCGCCAATTTCCAGGACCCGCGCCGCAGACTTCAACACGTCCCGATTGGTCCGCACATGGTTCGCCGCCCGCCGGAAATTGCGCAGGATCTGGCGGCGGCGCGGCTTGATGCTGCCCTTGTACGCGACGCGGTATTCGTCGCCGTAAAACCGTTCCAGTTCCGCATCGCTCGGGATCGGATCGTTGCGCACCAGCCCGGTATCCATGCAGATCAAGGTGCGCCGCGGCCGGCCGCGGCGGTCGGTCTCCGAGACCACCTCATGCATACCTTCGCGGCCGAGCGCCCACGTCATCGCTATTTTCCCGCCGCAATTGGCAGTCCAGACCGCGGCGGCGGCCTCGACCTGCGTAATTTGACGCCAACTGCGGAGAGGTCAACATATTGTCGGCTGTGCGTTGCTGCGCTCCGGAAAACCCGGCCGCGATTGATGGAGGCGGAAGCGATCGCTATCTGCCATAGTGCGATATCGTCCGCCGAGGGGGCATCGCTTCCCGGCAGCCCGCCAAGCGAGAGCGCGCGCATGGCCCGCCTGTCCCTGTTCAACAGTCCGTTCCTGCTCGGCTTCGACGAATTCGAGCAGACGGTCGACCGGATCGCCAAGGCCTCGGCCGACGGCTATCCGCCCTACAATATCGAGCAGACCGGCGCGAACGCGCTGCGGATCGTGCTCGCTGTCGCCGGCTTCACCATGGACGATCTCACGGTCACGGTCGAAGGCCGGCAGCTCATCGTCCGGGGACGGCAGACCGAGCGCGAAGACAGGGTTTTTCTGCATCGCGGCATCGCGGCGCGCCAGTTCCAGCGCACCTTCATGCTTGCCGAGGGCATCGAGGTCGAAAGCGCCGCACTGGAGAATGGACTGCTCGGCATCGATCTCGCGCGCCCGGCGGTCGAGGAAGCCGTGCGCAGCGTGCCGATCCGGCCCGGCAAGAACACGACAGGCGGCAAGATCCCCACAACGCCAGCGGAAACGATCGACGCCGATCCGGCCGAGCGCTGAATGTACCGGCAAGGCCGGCGGCGGCCGGCGTGCCCGGATATGGCAGCGCGATGCGCCAGTTGACCGAGCAAAGCCTGATCGCCGGGCTGGACGAAGCGGCTTCGCGATGCCCGGCCGTGGCGCGTGCGCTCAGGCAGGTCGGTTATCCGGCGTTGCGCCATCGCCCGCCGGGTTTTGCCACATTGCTGCGCACCATTGTCGGCCAGCAGGTCTCGGTCGCCAGCGCCAACGCGATCTGGATGCGCGTCGCCGGGAGCGTCCGGCCGCTGACGCCGGAAGCGCTGCTGGCCGCGGACGACGACGCACTGCGCGCCTGCGGCCTCAGCCGGCCGAAGATCCGCTACGCCCGGGCGCTCGCCGAAAGATGCCTGTCCGGTGCGCTCGACCTCGGAGGGCTGCACGACATGCCGGATGAAGCGGCGGCGGGAGCCCTGGTCGCCGTCCCCGGTATCGGCCGCTGGACGGCGGAGGTCTATCTCCTGTTCGCGCTTGGCCGGCGCGACGTGCTGCCGGCCGGCGACCTGGCATTGCTGAGCGCGGCGCAACGTCTGTTCGGCCTGCCCGAACGTCCGGAGCCGGCCGGGCTTCTCGACCGCGGGGAAATCTGGCGGCCCTGGCGCGGCGCGGTCGCCCATCTGCTGTGGCGCTATTTCAGCGCGACCCGCCCCGCCCGGCAGAACGAGGGCAGCAGCCTTCCGGTCTAGGCCGTTTCGCCCGCTTGCACTCGCCGGCCTCTGCCGATACACATTGCAGCCATGAACCGCGAAAACGCTGCATTTGGAGATATCGGCCGGGGCCTGTCGCCGGTCTGTCGCGGACGCCCGGCATTGGGGCCGGCAGCCCGATAGTCCGGCACAACCGGCCGACGGCAGGATCGACGAAACGCCATGACCGTAGCGCTGAACGCCTGTCCCGCTCTGGTCCTGAACGCCGATTTCCGGCCGCTCAGCTATTTTCCCCTGTCGCTCTGGTCGTGGCAGGAGGCGATCAAGGCGGTCTTTCTCGACCGGGTGATCGTGCTGTCGGAATACGACCGCAAGGTGCGCTCGCCCTCGGTCGAGATGGCGCTGCCGAGCGTGATTTCGCTCAAGCAGTATATTCCGTCGAACCGGCGGCCTGCCTTCACGCGCTTCAACGTGTTCCTGCGCGACAAGTTCACCTGCCAGTATTGCGGCGTGCCGGACACGGCCGAAGCGCTGACCTTCGACCATGTCATCCCGCGCTCGCGCGGCGGCCGCACGCAGTGGGAGAACATCGTCACCGCCTGCGCGCCCTGCAACCTGCGCAAGGGCAACCGGGTGCCGCAGGAAAGCGGCATCCGTCCCCGGCGCATGCCCGGGATGCCGACCAACCACTTTCTGCAGAATAACGGCCGCAGCTTTCCGCCCAACTTCCTGCACGAAAGCTGGGCGGACTATCTCTACTGGGATTCCGTGCTGGACGCGGACTGAGTTCCGGGGATCGGGTTTTGCTGTCCCGACTCGTTCATTGTCCGCGAAGTTTCCGGGCAAAAAATTCCGTCGATTCGACCGAGCGCCGCGAGCGGAGAATTCCTTCCTGCGCAGTGTTTCGGACCCTGCTCCGCAGGTGAAAGATATCTCCGCTTTGTGGCCCTCCGGGCCGCTTCGGCCGACATGACGGCAGGAATGTCCGGCAGGACGAATTCCCGACAGCTCGACCGCCTCACTTGCCGTCGTCCTTGGCGTAGACGCCCCAGACGGCGGTGCGGCGGACCCAGCCGGTGTGGCCGTCGGCGGAAATCCGGCACCAGGCGCCGGCGCATTTTTCCAGCCTGGCGATCGCGCCGGCCTCCGCCCTGGCGGCTGCCCGCGCTGCCTCGTCCGGTTGCTTGCGCATCATGACAATCTTCGACTTTATCAGAACGGTGCGCCGGCCCGTCAGGTTGCTGACATGGATCCAGCCAACGGTTCCCCAGCGGTCGCGCACCTGGCGCCAGGTATCGAGATCGCGGATGACCTCGACCGGCAGGCCGCGCCGCTTGTAAACCCATTCGATCGGATGTATCCGGCCGGGGCCGGTGCGCAGGTTCACCGTGCCGAAGCGCAGCGAAACGAAGCGCGGAACCTTCGGTTTCGACGCCATGGCCGGGCCCGCACCGAACGGGCCGGCGCCGGCCGGCCCGCAAACCAGCAGCGCGGCGAACAGGGCGCGGATAAGGGCGGAACGGTGAGAAACCATGGCCGCGGTATGCGTCCCGCGGCAATCGAGGTCAAGCGACAGGCCGCTGCACGCTGGACATCGTCATGGCCCCTTGATACCCACAAACATCGGCGGGAGAAGTGTCGCCGAAATCGCGCGGCCAGAGGATACGAGGAGCGCCATGGCGCAGGAAAAGCCGGTCGTCGTCGTAACCCGTAAACTGCCGGACCCGATCGAGACCCGTATGATGGAGCTGTTCGACACGCGGCTGAACCGCGACGACCAGCCCATGACCGGCGCCGAGCTGATCGAGGCCTGCAGGATGGCGGACGTTCTGGTGCCGACCGTCACCGACCGGATCGACAAGGGTATCATGGCCCAGGCCGGGCCGCGGCTGCGCCTGATCGCCTCCTTCGGCACCGGAGTCGACCATATCGATCTCGCCACGGCGCGCGAGCGCGGTATCGCGGTGACCAACACGCCCGGCGTGCTGACCGAAGACACCGCGGACATGACCATGGCGCTGATTCTCGCCGTATCGCGCCGGGTGGCCGAGGGCGAACGGCTGATCCGCTCCGGCGAGTGGAAGGGCTGGGGGCCGACGACCATGCTCGGCCACCGGATCTGGGGCAAGCGGCTGGGCATTCTGGGCATGGGCCGTATCGGCCGGGCGCTGGCGCGCCGCGCCCGCGGTTTCGGCCTGTCGGTCCACTATCACAACCGGCGCCGGCTCGATTCGGCGACCGAAGCCGAACTTGAGGCGACCTTCTGGGAGAGCTTCGACCAGATGCTCGCCCATATGGATATCCTGTCGGTCAACTGCCCGCACACGCCGGCGACCTATCACCTGCTGTCGGCGCGGCGACTGAAACTGCTCAAGCCCCACGCCATCGTGGTGAACACGGCGCGCGGCGAGGTGATCGACGAGAATGCGCTGACCCGGATGCTGACCGCCGGCGAGGTCGCCGGCGCCGGGCTGGACGTGTTCGAGCACGAGCCGGCGGTCAACCCCAAGCTGCTCAGTCTCGACAATGTCGTGCTGCTGCCGCACATGGGATCGGCGACCATCGACGGCCGGATCGACATGGGGGAGAAGGTGATCGTCAACATCAAGACGTTCGTCGACGGCCACAAGCCGCCGGACAGGGTGATCGAAGCGCTGGTCTGACTGGCTGACGCAACCTGCGTCCGGTATTACGCCCGCTGCAACATCCGGCCCGGGACGAAGGGGTCCGACGCCGCCCCCCGGTCCCCCCGGACCGGTCGGTCAAGCGGCGAGAGCGCGGGCTTCGCTAAAATTTCCGATCCACTCCTTGACCCATTCGATGCCGTCGTCTTCCGGGATCGTGCCGGAACTGGCGTCGTGGGTGAAGATCGTGCCGATCCGCGCCGCGCCGCAGTCTTCCAGCGCCTTGTCGAACCGTTTGCCGCCGAAATTGAAGGTGTCGGAATAAGTCATGTCGCCGAGCGAGAAGACGCCGTAGCGCACGCCGCTCAGGTCCGGCTTGTCCTGAACCAGCCCTTCGTAGAGCGCCATCGCGTTGTCCGGCACGTCGCCCTGGCCATAGGTCGAAGAGACGATCAGGAAATCGCCGCCGCCGTCGAACACCGATATGTCGAGATCGTCCATCGCCTCGACATCCACCTCATGGCCGAGTTCGGCCAGCGTGTCGCTCATCTCCTCCGCCACCATTTCGGCGGTGCCGGTCATCGTGCCGACGAGAATTTTCAGTTCCACGACCGTTGCTCCAACATGTCTCGGGTTCGATCCCGGTTGTACCGGCCTTCGGCGGGCTGTCCAATGCAGCGAATGCCCGGTCCGTCGGCACGCGGCGCGCAAGATAAATCCGTTTCTGCTTGAATACAAGCATTATATTGCATATATCCTGCGGGACCCTTCGAGATTCGGCTTGCAGCATGGATACCTCCGCACGATCGCCTGCCGACCCGTCCGCGCCGGACGCCCGCAGCAATGGCGACGGCGGGCTCGACGCCTACTTGACCGGGCTGGGCGAGCGCGTGCGCGCGGCACGCGCCCGGCGCGGCATGTCGCGCCGGATCCTGTCGCGCGCGTCCGGTGTGTCGGAGCGCTATCTGGCCCAGCTCGAAACCGGCAAGGGCAACATTTCCATCGCCCTGTTGCGCAAGGTCGCCGAAGCGATGAGCGTGCCGCTCGCCGATCTGGTTCGCGAGGGCAGAGAACGGCCGGTCGACCTGACGTTGCTGATCCGCAAGCTGGAACGGCTGCAGACGGACGAACTGGCCGAAGCCAACCGCGTGCTGACCGAGGCCCTGGGGCTGGGCAGGACCGGCCACCGGATGGACCGCATTGCGCTTACCGGCCTGCGCGGCGCCGGCAAGACCACGCTCGGCGCCGCCCTGGCGCAGCGCCTGGACGTCCCGTTCATCGAAATGGCGCGCGAGATCGAACGGACCGCCGGCATGTCGGTCGACCAGATATTCGATCTTTCCGGGCAGCCCGCCTACCGGCGCTATGAGCGCCGCGCTTTGGAGGACGTGCTGGCAATCCATCCGGAATGCGTGATCGCAACCGGCGGCAGCATCGTTTCGGAGCCCGAGACCTACGAGCTGCTGGTCCGGGAATGCTTCACGGTCTGGCTGCGGGCCTCGCCGGAAGATCATATGCGCCGCGTGCGCGAACAGGGCGACACCCGCCCGATGGACAACAGCGGCGAGGCGATGGCGGACCTGAAACGCATCCTCGAAACGCGGCACGCCCTCTACGCAAGTGCGGATGTCGCGCTCGACACGTCGAATCGTTCGGCGGAAGCGACGTTGAACGCCCTAGGGCTTGCCCTGAACGACGCGCGGCGCGGTACCGCATAATAATGCTTGCAACGAAGAAATAATGCAATATATTGCATATTCCATAAACGCGACGACGACGCGCGTCTGCCAACCTGCCGCTGACGGAATGGCGGCATCCGGGGAGCGACCATGACCGAGAACATCGTCCTGTATGACCGGGAGCCCGGCGACTACAAACACTGGTCGATCGATATCGACGGCGACGTCGCGCGGCTGACCCTGGACGTTGCCGAGGACGGCGGCCTGAAGCCCGGATACAAGCTGAAACTGAATTCCTACGACCTCGGCGTGGATATGGAACTGTCCGACGCCCTGCAGCGCCTCCGCTTCGAGCATCCGTCGGTCAAGGTCGCGGTCCTCACCAGCGGCAAGGACCGCGTGTTCTGCGCCGGCGCCAACATCAACATGCTGTCCACTTCCGAGCACTGGTGGAAGGTGAATTTCTGCAAATTCACCAACGAGACCCGCAACGGCATCGAGGACATGTCGGAAACCTCCGGCCTCAAGTCCGTCGCGGCGGTCAACGGCGCCTGCGCCGGCGGCGGCTATGAGCTGGCGCTCGCCTGCGACGAGATCGTGATGGTCAACGACCGGTCCTCCACCGTCAGCTTGCCCGAAGTACCGTTGCTCGGCGTGCTGCCCGGCACCGGCGGCCTGACCCGGGTGACCGACAAGCGCAAGGTGCGCCGCGATCTGGCCGATGTGTTCTGCACGACCTCCGAAGGTGTGCGCGCCGATCGGGCCAAGGCGTGGAAGCTGATCGACGATTATGCGCCGCCGGCGGCGTTCGATGAACTGGTCGCCGACCGGGCAAAGGCGCTGGCCGCCCGGTCCGGCCGCCCGGACAGTGCCGAAGGCGTGAAGCTGACGCCCCTGAACCGCCGGATCGACGACGACGGCTACCACTACGAATTCGTCGACGTGGCGCTGAATTCCGCCGACCGCACCGCGACTCTGACGGTGCGTAGCCCGGCGGGCGACCCGCCGGCGACGGCTGAGGAGATCGAGGCTGCCGGCGCCGGCTGGTGGGCCTTGCAGATGACACGCGAACTGGACGACGCGATCCTGATGCTGCGCACGAACAACACCGACATCGGCCTGTGGCTGCTGCGCGCCGAAGGCGATCCCGGCAGGATCCTCGCGGCCGGCAAGTCGCTGCTGGAGAACCGGGACAACTGGTTCGTCAACGAAACGGTCCAGTATCTGAAGCGGACGCTCGCCCGCCTCGACGTCTCGTCGCGCAGCCTGTTCGCGATCGCCGATTCGGGAACCTGTTTCGCCGGCATTCTCGCCGAGTTGCTGCTGGCCGCCGACCGCTCCTACATGCTCGACGACCGGGAGGAGCCGGAGAATTCGCCGGCCATCGTGCTGGACGAAACCAATTTCGGCCTGTTCCCGATGCCGAACGGCTTGACCCGGATCTCTGCGCATTTCCAGGAGGATGCCGACGCCGAAGCCGCGGCGAAGGCCCGGATCGGCGAGGCCATCGGCCCGGAAGACGCCGACGCGCTCGGCCTCGTGACCTTCGCGCCGGACGATCTGGACTGGGAGGACGAAGTGCGCCTCGCCATCGAGGAGCGCTCCAGCCTGTCCCCCGACGCGCTCACCGGCATGGAGGCCAGCCTGCGTTTCGGCGGCCGGGAGACGATGGCCACCAAGGTGTTCGGCCGGCTCACCGCCTGGCAGAACTGGATCTTCATCCGGCCCAACGCCGTCGGCGACCAGGGCGCGCTCAAGCTCTACGGCACCGGCACCAAACCCAGCTTCAAGTGGCAGCGCGTGTAACCCCGCCATTCGCACCGCGCCGAACGAAATTCCAGCCCCAAGGACCCCTTCCATGTCGATCGACTACGCCGAGAAGATTCCGAACAATGTCGACCTCAGCGCCGACCGCCAGCTTCAGCGCGCACTGGAGCGGTGGCAGCCCGCCTTCCTGAACTGGTGGGGCGAGATGGGCCCCGACGGCGATTTCCAGGCACGGGACGTTTATCTGCGCACGGCGACCTCGGTCGACGCCAAGGGTTGGGCGACCTATGGCCATGTGAAGATGCCGGACTACCGCTGGGGCATCTTCCTGGCCGACAAGGTCCAGGACCGCACCATCGGCTTCGGCGACAATTTCGGCCAGCCGGTGTGGCAGCAGGTGCCGGGCGAGTTCCGCGCCGACCTACGCCGGTTGATCGTGACCCAGGGCGATACCGAACCGGCCTCGGTCGAGCAGCAGCGCATGCTCGCCTACACCTGCCCGTCGCTCTACGACATGCGCAACCTGTTCCAGGTCAATGTCGAGGAAGGCCGGCATCTGTGGGCCATGGTCTACCTGCTCCACGCCCATTTCGGCCGCGACGGCCGCGAGGAAGCCGAAGACCTGCTGGAGCGCCATTCCGGCGACGTCAACAATCCGCGCATCCTGACGACCTTCAACGAGCCGATCGACGACTGGATGTCGTTCTTCAGCTTCACCTATTTCACCGACCGGGACGGCAAGTTCCAGCTCAAGATGCTGGCCGAGAGCGCCTTCGACCCGCTGTCGCGCACCTGCCGCTTCATGCTGACCGAGGAAGCCCACCATATGTTCGTCGGCGAAACCGGCCTCGGCCGGGTCATCCGGCGGGCGCTGGAGGTCATGCAGGAGTTGAACACCGACGATCCGCAGCGCATCCGCGATCACGGGGCGATGGATCTGGGGCTGGTCCAGCGATACGTCAATTTCTGGTATTCCTCCTCCCTCGACCTGTTCGGCGCCGACCGGTCGACCAACGCGGCGGCCTATTTCGCCAACGGCCTCAAGGGCCGGCCGGACGAAGACCGGTTCGAGGACCACATCGAGGCGGATACGGCCTACAGCATCGAGGAGCCGACGGAAGACGGCGCGGGCGTGAACGACGTCGACATCCCGACGCGCAACGCCATGAACCTTGTGGCGCGCAAGGGCTATTCGAAGGACTGCGATATCGGCATCACGCGCTGGAACCGGATGATCCGGAAGGCCGGCGTCGATTTCGAAATAAGCCTGCCGTCCGACCGCTTCCGCCGGACGGTCGGCCCCTTTGCGGGTTTCCATTTCGCACCGGACGGCACGCCGATCGGCCGCGAGGCGTACGAAAGCCGGATCGGCGGCTGGGTCCCGTCGGACGCCGACAGGGCCCATGTCAAGGCCATGATGAAACAGGTGACCGAGCCGGGCAAAATGGCGGGCTGGATCGCGCCGCCCGACCGCGGCATCAACAACAACCCCGTCGACTACGAGTATGTCCGGCTGTAGCCGTCGGCCGGCAACGGGAACATCGGGAGGGCCCGGACGAAAATCCGGGCCCTTTCGATTCGGCGGGCCGGCGCGCTGATTGTCAGCACTCCCGTCTAAACGCTGCTAAATCATTGATATTGTTAGCTTAATGCCCATCTGCTAAGCTAAGTTTCGGATACGGCAAGCGGGGAGGACGGCATGGGCACCAACCTGGGATCGCATAGCCCGCCGTCCGCGTCCGGTCTCCTGGGGCAGTTGCAGGGCCACCGGCTGACCACCGCCGAAATCATCTATCGCCTGCCCGACCATCCGGCGCTGTTGCAGACCTACGTCTGGCAAAGCCTGGATTTGGCGCCGCGCTTTCCGAAGCTGCGGGAGTTCCTGGGCTTTTGGGAGGAGAATCTGGAGGGCGCGCTGCATATCGTGCACGTGGCGTCGCGGCAGCTGGTCCGGCCGGCCGAATTCCGCTTCGTCGAGGGACAACTCCGGCTCCATTGACCCCGGCCCGGCGCCTGCAGCCAGGAGCAACGGGTTTCGCCGCCGCCGTCCGGCCCGGCGGGCGATCGCGGCAACCGGACAGGATGTGCACAACAATTCCGGCACCGGGATTCCCGGCTCCGCGCGTTTACAACTCGGTAGAATCGTCCGCTTCAGGCGGCTCCGCCGCGCTGAACGCAAATTTGGAAGGGAGGACGGAGCAATGAAGAAAATTTCGATCGCCGCGCTCGGCTTGGTGGCTGTGCTCGGCCTCGTGGGCTTTTCCCAAGCCTCGCCATGGTATCCGATCAAGCCGACGGAGTTCAGTTTTTCGGAGCCCTACGGAGGTTCGTGGGTCGGCGTGTGCGTCGTCTACAATTCGCAGCTTGTGCGAAAGCTGCCCAATTCGCCGCGGGGCGGCGCAGTCAGGAGGTGCCACGTCACCGGCCCCGGAATGTTCGTCGGCAGCAGTTGCTCCTGCAGCGGGGACATTAGCGGCTACGGTAGCAGCTTAAAGAGCGATTATGGCAGCATCGAGCAGGTCTGGCCGCTGTCGCAGTCGTCGACCAAAACAGGATTCAATTTCGGGGTGAAATACTGATCGGGGTTGGCGGCGACGCCTGCCGTTCTGGCGCCAGCCGCCCGGCCAGCCGACAAAGGGGCTTCCAACACGGGCCCACACGCACTAGCTTGCCGCCCGTCTTCCGACACCCTATTGAATCCAACGGCAAGTCGACGGCATGACGTTGAGCGTCGCAATCATCGGCTCCGGGCCGAGCGGCTTCTACACGGCCGAATCCCTCATGCGCACGATCGACGATGTCGAAATCGACATTATCGAGAAACTGCCCACCCCTTATGGCCTGATCCGCGGCGGCGTCGCCCCGGACCACGCCAAGACCAAGAATATCGCGCGGACCTACGAAAAGACGGCGCGCGACCCGCGGGTGCGCTACTACGGCAACGTAACCCTGGGCGCCGATATCGGCCTGGAGGCATTGCGCGGGATCTACGACGCCGTCGTGCTGGCGACCGGCGCCGCCGTCGACCGGCCCCTGGGGATTCCCGGCGACGGCAAGGCGGGCGTGCTCGGCGTCGCCGCCTTCGTCGGCTGGTACAACGGCCATCCCGATTTCCGCGACCTCGATCCGCCGCTGGATACGCAAGCAGTCGCCGTGATCGGCGTCGGCAACGTCGCCGTCGATGTCGCCCGGGTCCTGACCAAGACGCCGAACGAGATGGCGGCGACGGACCTCACCGATTATGCCGCCGCAGCGATCCATGCCGCGCCGATCCGCGATGTCTACATGTTCGGCCGGCGCGCCCCGCACCATGCCAAGTTCAGCAATGTCGAACTGCGCGAAATGGGCCAACTCGAGGACAGCGCCCCGGTGCTGGACCCGGCCGAACTGACGCCGGACGTGCCGGAGGATTTTGCCGCCACGCTGAGCGACCGGGATCTGCGCATGACCCGGCGCAACCTGGCGACCCTGCACGATTTCGCCGCCATGGAACCGGCCGGCAGGACCAAACGGGTGCACTTTCGCTTTTACGCCAGCCCGGTCGAGATCCTCGGCGGCGACCGGGTCGAAGGCATCCGGATGGAGCGGACGCGGATCGAGGGCGGTCGGGCGGTCGGCACCGGCGAGACCTTCGACATTGCCTGCAGGCTGGTTATCCCGGCGATCGGCTATTACTCCGAACCGGTCGACGGTGTGCCGTTCGAAAGCGGCCGGAGCCGAAACCGCGACGGCCGGATCGAGCCCGGCCTCTATGCGGTCGGCTGGATCAAACGCGGCCCCTCCGGCGTGATCGGTTCCAACAAGCCGGACGGCACGGCGGCGGCGCAGCAGATCGTCGAGGATTGCGGCGCCGGGGCCGGGAAACCGGGCCGTGCGGCGCTGGACAATCATTTGCAGGCCAACAATATCCGGGTTGTGTCCTTCGACGACTGGAAACGGATCGAAGTCGCCGAAGAGAGTGCGGCCGCACCGCCGGCGCCGCGCCGCAAGTTCGGCCGGGTCCCGGAAATGCTGGCTGTGCTGGACTGACCCGCGGCGTGCGGCGCGGAAAACTGGTTTAGGTATGAAATATTCGGAAAGCTGATTGTTCGGGACTTTAACGATCGCCCGTGCCCCGCTATAAGCGGCAGGCGCGACGAAGTTCGGGGCCAGGCGAAAATCGTCGACGGCCCCGCAGGACGGAAGGAGAGAGCCGATGGATGGCGGCTCGGCCGTATCGGACGAATCCGGTAACGAACTCGAAAGCGCAGTCGTCCGCTTTGCCGGCGATTCCGGCGACGGCATGCAGCTCACCGGGACCCAGTTCACCCAGGCCACCGCCATGGCGCGGAACGATCTCGCGACTTTTCCGGACTTTCCGGCCGAGATCCGCGCCCCGGCCGGTACGACTTTCGGCGTCTCGGCGTTCCAGATTCATTTCGGCTCGCGCACGATCCGGACTTCGGGCGACGCGGTCGACGTGCTGGTCGCCATGAATCCGGCGGCGCTCAAGACCAATCTGGGCGACCTGCGCAAAGGCGGGCTGATCATCGTCGATACCGGCTCGTTCTCGCGGCGCAATCTGAACAAGGCCGGCTTTGAGGAAAATCCGCTCGAAGACGGCACGCTCGACGGCTACCGCAAGCTCGAAGTCGATATGACCCGCATGACGGTCGAGGCGGTAAAACCGTTCGGCCTGGGCAACAAGGACGCGCAGCGCTGCAAGAATATGTGGGCGCTCGGCCTGGTCGACTGGCTGTTCGGGCGCGACCGGACGATCAACGAAGACTGGCTGAAGCAGAAATTCGCCCGCAAACCGGCGATCGCCAACGCCAACATCGCGGCCCTCAACGCCGGCCATGCCTTCGGCGAGACCGCGGACATGGCGCGCGAGTTCGGCAGCTTCGTGGTGCCGCCGGCGGATATCAAGCCCGGCACCTACCGGGCGCTCACCGGCGCGGAAGGCGTGGCGATGGGGCTGGTCGCCGGCGCCCGGCTGGCCGGGCTGCCCCTGCTGTTCACCGGCTATCCGATCACGCCGGCCTCGGCGCTGCTGCATCTGCTGGCGCCGCTCAAGGATTACGGCGTCACGACTTTCCAGGCGGAGGACGAAATCGCGGCGGTCTGCGCGGCGATCGGCGGCTCCTATGCCGGCTCGCTGGGCGTCACCTCCAGTTCGGGGCCCGGCATCGCGCTCAAGACCGAAGCCATCGGCCTGGCGATCGCCACCGAACTGCCGCTCGTCGTCGTCAATTCCCAGCGCGGCGGCCCCTCGACCGGCCTGCCGACCAAGACCGAACAGTCGGACCTGTATCAGGCGATCTACGGCCGCAACGCCGATTCGCCGCTCGCCGTGGTCGCCTGCCATTCCCCCGGCGACGCCTATTTCGCCGCCATCGAGGCTTGCCGCCTGGCGGTCAAATACATGACGCCGGTGATGTTCCTGACCGACGGCTATATCAGCAACGCCGCCGAGCCCTGGCTGATCCCGGACTTCGAGGATCACGAGCCCTTCCCGGTAACCTTCCGCACGGATCCGGAGGGCTACCAGGTCTATGCCCGCGATCCCGAAACGATGGCCCGGGCCTGGGTGAAGCCGGGAACGCCCGGCCTGCTGCACCGGATCGGCGGCATCGAAAAGCATCACCTTACCGGCGACATCTCCTACGACGCAGACAATCACCAGGAGATGACGGACAACCGCCTGAACAAGATCCTCGGCATCGCCAATGACATCCCGGCCCAGGCGGTCGACCAGGGCCGGGCGGGCGGCAGGGTGGCCGTCGTCGGCTGGGGCTCGACCTACGGGCCGATCAGCCGGGCCGTCTCCAACAAGCGCGCGCAGGGGCACGATGTGTCCCACATCCACATCCGCCATATCCGGCCCATGCCGCCCAATCTGGGCGACCTGCTCAAGAGCTACGACACCGTGATCGTGCCGGAGATGAATACCGGCCAGCTGGTGACCGTGCTGCGCGCCGAATATCTTGTCGATGCCAAACCGCTCAACAAGGTGAACGGCAAGCCGTTCCGCATCGTCGAAATCGAAGACGCCCTGAAAGACTGGCTGTAGGGCCGGCGGAGAAACAGCGATGAACGTTCAGACACCTGCGAACCTGTCGCCCAAAGACTACGCCACCGACCAGGAAGTGCGCTGGTGCCCCGGCTGCGGCGACTATGCCATCCTGAAGGCGGTGCAGAAGGCGATGGCCGATATCGGCGCCGATCCGGCGAGCACCGTGTTCGTCTCCGGCATCGGCTGCGCGGCGCGCTTCCCCTATTACATGGAGACCTACGGTTTCCACACCATTCACGGCCGGGCGCCGAGCTTCGCGACCGGAATCAAGCTGGCGAACCCTGACCTCGACGTCTGGGTCGTCGGCGGCGACGGCGACGGGCTTTCCATCGGCGGCAACCACACGCTGCACGCCATCCGGCGCAACGTCGACATCAGCTATCTGCTGTTCAACAACGAGATCTACGGCCTGACCAAGGGGCAGTATTCGCCGACCTCGCGGCTCGGCACCCGCTCGCCCTCCACGCCCCACGGCTCGATCGATTCGCCGGTCGATGCGCTGAGCTTCGCGCTCGGCGTCAACGCCCGCTTCGTCGCCCGCGGCATCGACCGGCGTCAGGACCATCTGCCCGGCCTGCTCGCCCGCGCCCACGCCCACAAGGGCTGCTCCTTCGTCGAGATCATCCAGAACTGCATCGTCTACAACGACGGCGTGTTCGAGCATTTCACCGAGAAGGAAGTGAAGGAGGACATGCAGCTCGAGGCCGAACACGGCAAGCCGCTGATCTTCGGCAAGGACCGGGAAAAGGGCCTGCGGCTCAACCGCCAGACGCTCGAACTGGAGGTTGCGACCCTGGGCGAGGACGGCTTCGGCGAGGACAATGTCATCGTCCACGACGAGACCAACCGCACCATCGGCGGGGCGCTCGCCCGCATGAAGCCGCCGGACTTCCCGGTCGCCGTCGGCGTGCTCTATTGCGCCCCGGCGGAGATGAGCTACGAACGGGCCGTCCTTGCGCAAAACAAGGCGATTGCCGACCAGGCGCCGACCAGGGGCGACATGAACACCCTGCTGCACCGCGGCTCGACCTGGGATGTCGCGGCCTGAGGGGCCGGCGGACGGGCGCCGGCAATCGAAGACTGGGGGCTGTCTTGAATAGTGCCGAAGCCGAAAAAGTCGTGCGCCTGGCCGAGGCGGTGTACCGCCGGCGCGATCTCGAGGCGACGATGGCGCTGTATACCGACGATGCGGTCATCGCGTGGAATGGCCGCGAAGTCGCGCGCGGGGCCGAACAGGTGCGTGCCTTTCACGAGCGCTTCTACGATCCGTCGATCCGCAACGTGCAGCTCGACAAGACTCTGATCGCGGCGAGCGGCGACTGGATCGCCGTGGAATGGATAGCAAGCTGGGACAATCCCGACGGCACGAAGGCCCGCCAGACCGCCGGCGAGCACTGGAAGATGCGCGGCGACCGGCTGTGCGAATGGCGCGCCTTCGTCTCGACCAAGCGGGTCGGCTGACGGAGGAGAACACGCCCCGGCCTGACGCAGGCCGGCCCCGCGTCCCACCGGCTTGACCCGCTGCCCGCTTCGGCGACACTGCCGCGCCATGAACGACACTGCTTACGCTGACGCGCCCGATCCCGGCGCCCCCGATCTCGACGCCCTGATCGTCGGCGCCGGTTTTGCCGGCCTGTATCTGCTGCACCGGCTGCGCGGCGCCGGCTTCCGCGCGCGGGTCTACGAGGCCGGCGGCGGGGTCGGCGGCACCTGGTACTGGAACCGCTATCCCGGCGCGCGCTGCGACGTCGAGAGCCTGTCCTACTCCTACCAGTTCGACGAGGCGCTGCAGCAGGACTGGGAGTGGACGGAGCGCTATGCCGTCCAGCCCGACATCCTGCGCTACGCCAACCATGTCGCCGACCGCTTCGCCCTGTGGCCGGACATGCAGTTCGAGACCCGCGTCGCCGCCGCGCACTGGGATGACGACGCCGGCCTTTGGCAGGTCCGCCTGGAGCCGGAAGGCGGCGCGCCTGAAACGGTGACGGCGCGCTTCTGCATCATGGCGACCGGCTGCCTCTCGACCGCCAACCTGCCGGACATTCCCGGCCGCGACAGCTTCGGCGGCGCGACCTACCACACCGGGCGCTGGCCCCACGAGCCGGTCGATTTCACCGGCCTGCGCGTTGCCGTGATCGGCACCGGATCGTCGGCCATCCAGTCGATCCCGGCGATTGCGGAACAGGCGGCGCAACTGACCGTGTTTCAGCGCACGGCGAATTATTCCGTCCCGGCGCAGAACCGGCCGCTCGACCCGGACGAAGTCGCCGCGGTCAAGGCCGATTACCGGGGGCTGCGCGAGGAGGCGAAAACGCGCTTCGGCTGCTTCGTGGTCGATCTGCCCCGGCCGTCCGCGCTCGCCGACAGCCCGGAGCGGCGCGTCGCCGAATTCGAGCGCCGCTGGCAGACCGGCGGGCTCACCTTCATGGCGAGCTACGAGGACCTGCTGTTCGACCCGGAGGCCAACGACACCGCGGCCGACTTCGTCCGCGCCAAGATCCGCGAGACCGTCCGCGACCCGGAGACTGCGCGCAAGCTGATGCCGATCGACGTGATCGGCTGCAAGCGGCTGTGCGTCGATACCGGCTATTTCGAGACCTACAACCGGCCCAACGTGCGCCTGATCGATATCGTCGAGCGGCCGATCCGCGAAATTACGGAGAGCGGCGTGGCAATTGAAGGCGAGGCGATCGCGGCCGACGCCATCGTTTTCGCCACCGGCTTCGATGCCATGACCGGCACCCTGAAGCGCATCGACATCCGCGGCCGCGATGGCCTGCTCCTGCGCGACGCCTGGGAAGCCGGGCCGCGCACCTATCTCGGCCTCGCGGTCAACGGTTTCCCGAACCTGTTCACCATCACCGGGCCGGGCAGTCCCTCGGTTCTGACCAACATGATGCCGTCGATCGAGCAGCATGTCGAATGGGTGTCGGACTGTCTCGAAGCCCTGCGCGGCCGGGGCGCGACGGTGATCGAGGCCGAACGCGCCGCCCAGGACGGCTGGGTCGGCCACGTCAACGATCTCGCCGACGCCTCCCTGCGCTCGACCTGCTCGTCCTGGTATGTCGGCGCCAACATCGCCGGCAAGCCGCGGGTCTTCATGCCCTATATCGGCGGCTACCCCGCCTACGCCGCCCGCTGCGCCGAGATCGCCGCGGCGGGCTATGAGGGGTTCGCGATCCGGTAAGGGCTGCCGGGGTTCCTGCATGTCATGAAATGTCATGTTGTAGAATATTCGAAAGTTTATCGTTATATTACAATGGGTTGAATTTACGCGCCCTCAAATGTCTTCATGAAGGCATCGGATCTATTCCAACCCGGGCTCCCGTCTGTCCACTTGGGCGGCCGGAACGGCGGCGGTTCCCGGTTTGCGTCCGGTGATGCTATCGGCAGGGGAGTGGCAACGCAATTCTGCCGCTCGACCGTCCTGGCGCCGTCGACCGTTCCCGTCACCCTTCCGACATCTGGCGGGGTACGAGGTCGCGCCAGCCCCCTTCGAGCAGGGCGCGCACCGGCGCCAAGCCCTCCTGTCAATTGCGACCGAAAAGTTCCCATTTGTTGCAATCGAAAAGTTCCCACT
>FZLR01000159.1 GCA_900197615.1 Rhodospirillaceae bacterium Spongia-Bin9 | reverse complement strand
GCTTGAGCAGCGCCCAGCGGCCGGTCGCGTCCAGCCCATCGAGCCAGCCGGAGACCAGGCCGCGCACCTCCGTCCGTCCGGCGCGTTGCAGCGTCTCGATGACCTCGGCAAGCCGCGGTGTGGCGGCCTCGGCCTGCGTCTGCCACAGCAACGCCGTCGTCTCCGCCAGGTCGCCGACATAGTCGTAGCTGAGCGCGAACAGCACCTCGTCGGTCTGTTCGCGGGCGAGGTCGCGGATCGCGCCGGCCTTGGCGTTGGGGAAATCCAGCCCGCCGGTCAGCGCCGCCAGCGCCCAGCCCCGGTCCGGATCCGGCGTGCGCCGGAAATAGTCCGTAAGCAGGCGCAGCTTTGCATTGCGCGACGGCGTGTAGAGCAGCCGGTCGAGCAGGGCGGCGAAGCTCTTCACGGCCGCGCCCTATTCATCCTCGTCCTCCCGCCCGATCAGGGAGAGCGCGCGGGCGCGGATGCCGCGCTGGCCCGCCCAGTGGACCAGCGCTTCCTCCCGCCCGTGGGTGACCCAGACTTCCGGCGCGCCGACATCCTCCAGCGTCGCGGTCAGTTCGTCCCAGTCGGCATGGTCCGAGATAATCAGCGGCAGTTCCGCGCCGCGCTGCTTCGCGCGCTGGCGCACCCGCATCCAGCCGGAGGCCATGGCCGTTACCGGGTCGGGCAGGCGGCGCGACCAGCGATCGGAAAGCGAACCCGGCGGCGCCAGCACGATCTCCCCGGCGAAATCGGCGCGCTCCCGGCCAGCCGCCGGCTCCAACGGCCCGAGGTCGATCCCGTGCGCCGCATACAGATCGCACAGGGCCTGGAGCGCGCCGTGCAGAAAGAGCGGCCGGTCCCAGCCGGCCTCGCGGATCAGCCGGATCGTCCGCTGCGCCTTGCCGAGGCCGTAGGCGCCGACCAGGTGGGCGCGCTCCGGGAACAGGGCGACCGAGGCGAGCAGGGACGCGATCTCCCCGGCATCGTCCGGGTGGCGGAACACCGGCAGGGCGAAGGTCGCCTCGGTCACGAACACGTCGCAGGCGACCGGCTCGAAGGCCGGGCAGGTCGGGTCGCGCCGCCGCTTGTAGTCTCCGGAAACGACGATGCGCTGGCCGGCGTGTTCGAGCACGACCTGGGCCGAGCCGAGGACATGGCCGGCGGGAACGAGCCGGACGGTTACATCGCCGAGGTCGACGGTCTCGCCGTAAGCCAGCGGCTGCGCCTGCCGGGCGGCGGCATCGCCGTAGCGCGCCCGCATGATGGCGAGGGTCTCCGGCGTGGCGAGCACCCGGCGGTTGCCGGGCCGGGCGTGGTCGGCATGGCCGTGGGTGACGATGGCGCGGCCGACGGCGCGCACCGGATCGATATGGAGATCGGCCGGCGCGCACCACAGGCCGCGCTCCGTCGCCTTCAGCCAGTCTTCCGGACGCAACCCGTCCATGCGGCCTTATTCCTCCGTTTCGGTTTGGTCCCCGCGCCGGATTAGACTAGGCATCCTCGAACGCCGTCAACGTGCCTCGCCGGTCTGGAGGCGGCACGAAGCACCGGATGGAATTTCATGCCGCGATCTCCGCACACCGCAATCCGCCGGAACCGCGCGCCGTGAAGCGGCCGGCGCCGACCTCCTGGATCGTCATCGCGATCCTCGGCGCGGCGGGCGCGATCACCGCGCTGGCCGTCGACATGACCCTGCCGGCCCTGCCGGATATCGCACGGACGTTGCAGGTGAGCCCGACCGAGGCCCAGTTGACCATCTCGGCCTTCCTGATCGCCTATGCCGGTGCGCAGCTGGTCTACGGGCCGCTGTCGGATCGGTTCGGCCGGCGGCCGGTGCTCGTATCCTCCTTTGCGATTTTCGTTGCCGCCTCGGCGCTGTGCGCCGCTGCCGATTCGATCGACATGCTGCTGCTCGGCCGGTTCTGCCAGGGCGTGGGCGCCGCCGCATCCATGGCGATCGGCCGGGCCTGCATCCGCGACATCTACGGGGCGAGTGCGACCGGGCCCATGTCGTGGGTCATGCTGATATTCGGATTCGGACCGATCCTGGCACCTCTGCTCGGCGGCCTGATCGTCGGCGCCGACGGCTGGCAGGGCGTGTTCATCTGTTTGCTCGGCATCGGCGCGGCCGTGTGGCTGGTCATCTTCCTGTTCCTCGACGAGACCAACACGCGGCTCAACCCGGACGCGACGCGGGCAGGGCCGATCCTGCGGAACTTCGCGATGCTCGGCCGGCACCGGCTGTTCCTGGGCTATGCGCTGGTCACGATCGGGCTGTACGGTTCGCTGTTCGCCATGCTGTCGGCGCTGCCCTTCATTCTGGCGACGCGGCTGGCCGCGTCGCCGGAGGACATCGGCTTTTCCTTCGCCGCGCTGATGGTCGGCAACGGTGTCGGCGCCTTCCTTTCGGGGCGGCTCTCCGCGCGCCTCGGCGCCGTCGCCCTCATCCTGACCGGCGCGACGGTCATGATCGTTTCGGCGGCGGCGATGATCGCCGCGGTCTCCGCCGGTGCGGCCGGTTTCGCCGTCTATGTCGGCCCGCTGTTCGGCGCCATGCTCGGCGTCGGCCTGTCTTCGCCCAGCCTCTATGCCGGCGTGCTCGTCCCCTTTCCGACTATCGCCGGCTCGGTTTCGTCGCTCATCGGCATCGTCCAGTTCGTCTTCGCCGCGATACTCGGCGCGGTCGCCGTCGCCCTGGTCGATCCGGCAGGGCTGAACTTGGGTTTCCAGATGGCGGCGCAGGCGGCACTGGCGGCGTTTGCCATAGCATTCGTCGTGCGGCCGGCGCTCAGGCGGCAGGACCTCCCGGCCGGCGCCTGAACCCCGGAACCGGCGATATGTGGCTGTTCGGATACGGCTCCCTGATGTGGCGGCCCGGCTTCGACTTCGCCGAGCGGCGGCGGGCGACGCTGGACGGCCGGCAGCGCGCGCTGTGCGTGCGCACGGTCCATCACCGCGGCACGGCGGAGCGGCCGGGCCTCGTGATGGGGCTGAAGCCGGGCGGTTCCTGCGCCGGCATCGCCTACCGCGTCGCGGCCGGGCATGCCGATGCGGTCGCCGCCTATCTGCGCGAGCGCGAGCTGGACCATTATCCGGTTTACCGGGAAGCCGCGGTGACGGTTGCGCTCGACGACGGCCGCACGGTGCCTGCGACGACCTACCTGCCGCGCGGCGGCCATCCGGATTTCCTGCCGAACCTCGGCGTCGAGGAACAGTTCGCCATCGTCCGGCAGGCCGGCGGCGTCAGCGGCACCAATGCCGACTACGTCCGCCGCGCCGCCCGGGCCTTGCGCGACCTGGACATCGACGAGCCGGCGATTTTCGCGGTGGCCGCAGCGTTCGAGGACGATCCCTAGCTCGACCCCGGCGAAGTCCGCCGCGGCGCCCGGCCGACAGGACAGCCGCAACGGAGCACCTTGTATTCCTCCAATAAGACAAATGGCGGTCTCACCGCGCCAAGTCCGCATTGCCCATGCCCGTGGGCGCGCTTACACTGAAATTCCAAAACCCATTAACCGGCCGATCCCATCCGACGGGCTCAAGCCTCAAAGATCCCGGGATGGCCCGGCTCTGCCATCCCGTTTCATAGCCTGCCAGTCCCCTTTCGCCTGCTAACGGAGGCCTGCGTGACTTCCCCGACCGAACCCAATTTCCAGGCCAGCGTGCGCGGCATGTTCGACCGGGCCGCCGATGCGCTCGGCGTTCCGGACGACCTGGTGGAAACCATCCGCGAGTGCAATTCCGTCATTCAGCTGCGCTTCCCGGTGCGGCTCCGCGGCAGCTACCATACTTTCTGCGGTTGGCGCGCGGTGCACAGCGAGCACCGCCTCCCCGTGAAGGGCGGCATTCGCTACGCGCCCCAGGTCGACCAGCAGGAGGTCGAGGCGCTGGCCTCGCTGATGACCTTCAAATGCGCGCTCGTCGACGTACCGTTCGGCGGCGCCAAGGGCGGGCTGGCGATCCGCCCCGGAGACTACAACGAGGAAGAGCTCGAGCGGATTACCCGCCGCTTCACCCAGGAGCTCGCCGACCGCGGCTATATCAGCCCGAGCCGCGACGTGCCGGCGCCGGACATGGGCACCGGCGCGCGCGAGATGGCCTGGATGGCGGACGAATACCGCAAGCTCTACCCCTCGGACATCGACGCGATCGCCTGCGTGACCGGCAAGCCGGTGACCCAGGGCGGCATTCCCGGCCGCACCGAAGCGACCGGCCGCGGCGTCCAGTATGTCGTCAGCGAGTTCTTCCGCCATCCGGACGACGTCGCCATGGCGGGCCTGGACGGCGGCCTCGAAGGCAAGCGGATGATCGTCCAGGGCTTCGGCAACGTCGGCTACAACGCGGCAAAATTCTTCGTCGAGGAAGAAGGCGTGCGCCTCGTCGGCGTCATCGAATACGACGGCGCCCTGCTTTCCGACGACGGCCTCGATCCCGAGGCGCTCGCCGGGCACCGCGCCCGTACCGGCGGCTTCAGGGATTTTCCTGGCGCGCGTTTCGTAGAGGACGGCGCGTCGGTCCTCGAGGCGGACTGCGATATCCTCGTACCAGCCGCCCTCGAGAGCCAGATCACGGCCGCCAACGCCGGTCGCATCCAGGCGAAGCTGATCGTCGAGGCCGCCAACGGCCCGGTGACGCTGGAGGCCGACCGGCAGCTGCTCGCACGCGGCAGGGTCGTCCTGCCGGACATCCTGGTCAACGCCGGCGGCGTCACCGTCAGCTATTTCGAGTGGGTCAAGAACGTGTCGCACATGCGCTTCGGCCGCCTGTCGCGCCAGCTCGAAATCCAGCGCGGCCTGCGCATCGTCGACATGATCGAGACGGCGGCCGGCCGCAAGGTGCCGGACGAACTCAAGGCGCCGCTGCTGCGCGGCACCGACGAGCTCGACCTGGTCGAATCCGGCCTCGAAGGCGTCATGCGCGACGGCTACGGCGCCATCCGCGAACGGATGCGCGAAACCGAAGCGATCGACGACCTGCGCAGCGCCGCCTTCGCCGTCGGCCTGGAAAAGGTCGCCTTGTCCTACCAGCAGATGGGACTGGCGTGAGGACGGGGTGCTGGTGGGAAGGGAAAGGCGGGCCAAATCCCCGGAATTGCCGCTACATCCGCATCAGGTCCGACAGGCGCGCCCGCTTTCCGTCTGCACTCCGGTGCAAGAGCATGATGCGATCCGGTTCCGACATGAACCAGGCAAACGAACGCCACGCCAGTTCGCTCACCGAACCCTTGAAGGCCGTGTCGTCCCGGTCCGCATAAGCTGTCAGGAACGCCACCTGGCCTTCGCCAAAGCCCGCTTCCGTTGCGATGGCCATCAGAGCGGCCTGTCGCCCTTCATTGACCGGCCCTGCCGTTGCGACCACTTCCACGAACACCAGAAGAGGCTCGTCCGGTCCAATGTCTACGAGAATCAGATCCGGTAGATTCCTGTCTGGCTCGATCGACAGGCCGATGTCCTGTGCCAGGCGGTCGTCTCGCGCCACCGCCCGGTTCCGGCTCTCGCTCAACCAAATTACCCCCGGCTTTGCCAAGAACCGCGGCGCAAACTCCTCGACTACCGCCTTGGAGATCACGGAACTCGGACCGGGTTCCATGTGCCGTGTCTCACCGCTGGGAAACGTCACGAGTACTCGTCCCTCGCGGGCGACTGCTCCCCGACGCACGATCGCGACTCGGGCCTGTGCACCCCGAGACAGGGTCGCTACCTGCCATGCCTCGACCAAATTATTCAGCGTTTCTCCTCTCATGGACGGATCGAACAGCGCCGCAAATTCCCGCGCCAACGCATAGCGTGGACGAGGCGATGTCGTCGGCAGTCCTTCCCTTTCCTTCACCGCACCGATTCGCACCAGCCCCTCGCGGAGCGTCTCGTCGCGGATCGGTTCGCGTGTGTTCGCGGCGTACCACCTCCCGTCGATATCGCCAGCGGTCGGACGCATCGACGATTCCCGCCACCCTGCGCGTTCGGAATCGCCTTCCAATGCTGCTTGAGCATTCGACATCCGCGTCACCTGGTCGGGGCGCAGCCAACATTCCTCGCCATCGACCGCCCCGATATACAGCATGACAAAGACCGTCTTGGCCGCGATCTCCCGGACGACGTAGTTCCGATTCGCCGTTCCTTCGGGAAAGATCGCCTGCAGGCGTTCGTGGATATCGGGAACGGGCAGGAGCGGCGGCAGCGGCATTATCCGGCCTCGCGGCCGTACAGACGTTCTACCGCGCGTTCCAGCGTCGCCCTATCCGCGCGCTTGTTCACCAAGCGCTCGATCTCTGCCATGTTCTCAGGTAGCGGAAGAGGCAAGGCCTTCAGTTCATAGGCCGAAACGGCCACGCTTCCGTTGATGCATCGGAACACCTGATCGACCACGTCGCTGTTTAGCAGGACGGCCAGTGCCGCGGGCGCCACCTTTGGCGTCCCATCGAGCGGCTTAATCATGTTCAGGTGATTCTCGACCACGACGGCGCCGTGCTCCGCTATGAACGACGCCGGCAGTTCCGCGGCAATCAGCCGTCGGCATTGCTCCTTCGCCGTCGTTCTTTGCAACAGCACGCACGGATATTCCGTAACCACCCACTCTTCTTTGGGTTTCGGCTCAAAATACGGCTTATGGTTTCGTTTCTCGGCCCGGAACGAAAACACCCCGTCCGGCCGCACAGACTCGGCCCAGATCAGCGGGTAGCGTCCCATGCCGGGCCGGTCCCGCAAGCTCGCTCTGTGACGGTTCCACACCAGCGGCCCCGTGCTGACCGTGTAGCCATAGTCGGCCAGCCGATAAGGCATTTCATCGACCCGGCGCAGCAGCGCGCCTTGCGCTTCCGTTCTCGGCATCAGCCAGGGCCGGCTCGGGTCTCCGGGCAGGTTGAATGAACCTGCGGCCGTCCTCAGAACCGAGCCGCCCCGTCCTGGGGACAGGAAATGGACCTTCCCCGAACACGATTTGCCGCCCCGCTTGTAGGTTGCCAACAGCGTTTCCTGGAGAACATCGGCGAAGACACCTTTGCGCTTTGCTACGAAGTCAATGCTCACCGGCGGCGCTTCCCGGCACAGCAAACCGCGTAATGCCTTGAAATACTCTCCGGCCAGGAAGCTCGTCGGCGTAACGTATGCGATGACTCCGCCCTTGCGCGCAAAGCGAAGCGCCAGGTCGGTAAACAGACCGTAAAGGTTGGCGTGGCCGAACAGGCTGCGCCGGAATTCATTGCGCATTTCCGTTGAGAGCCTGACGCGTCCGTAAGGCGGATTGCCAACGACAAGATGAAATTTCTCGCCTTCGACCTTCTGTTCGAGGCTGTCGCAGACCCGCACAACAGAAGCCAGGCGCTTTCCTGCCTGAAGGCAAAGATCGGCAAGCGTCACTTCGAGGAAGACCTGCGACATCCAAGCGGCGAACGGATCCAGTTCGAAGCCCAGTAACCGACGCTCAATGCTCTTCAAGACGGTCTTGGCCTCGCAATCTCCCATACTCCTCGCCATGCGCTGGGCCACCGGCGACAGGAAAGCGCCTCCTCCGCAGGCCGGATCGAGAATCCGTGCCGTTCGCCAATCGACCCCGGCTTCTGTCGCCATGTCCAGCAGGCCTTCGCAGAGCGCCGGCGGCGTGTAGAACGCTCCGTGTCGGGTTCGATAACCGCCGGGCATCATCGCGGTGTACAACACCCCGATCGCGTATCCGGCATCCATAACGTCCAGCTTCGCCGCAGCATGCCCGATATTCGCAAACAGCTCGGCGGCTTCATCCGGCACCGAAAAATGCTCGACATCCAAAGGTGGATTGCGCAGCGGCCAACTTCGATCCGATGCGATCTGCAACTGTCGCCAATAAGCAAAGACCGCGCTAAATACCGCCCTCCGCGCAAAGCCCATCCGATCTTGCTGTTTGACTGTCGACGCCAGAGCGCGGGCGCGCAACGTCCCCTGCTCGATACACGCCAGCGACGACTCTTGCGGCGTCGCAGCCTGGTCTTCCCGAATGTTTGACGTTCCCGTCGCCACACCGCCGCTCCAGCCAGATTCGGAGGAAAATTCGCTTTCCGTCCCTCACCCGCACTTGCTGTAGGTGCAGCCGGTGCAGATGTCGCAGCCTTCCTGGCGGATCAGGGCGCGCTGGCCGCATTTGGGGCAGCCGCGCATGGCGAGGCCGGCACCGCCCGCGCCCTCTCCGG
>FZLR01000068.1 GCA_900197615.1 Rhodospirillaceae bacterium Spongia-Bin9 | reverse complement strand
GTCGCGACCGCGAAATAGGCGCCTTCCAGGGTGAGCAGCGGCATTGCGCCCAGGAAAACGATCAGCAGGATCATCACCCGGCGGACATAGGGATCGCCGAACACGTCCCACCACGGATCGTAGAAAACCAGGATTTCGTAGCCGATCCAGACGGCAACCCCGATCGCGACCGGTTTGAGCACCGCCGGGCCGATCAGGCTGGCGCGGACCGGGATCGCGAGGAGATAGGCGAAGGCGGCGGAGACCAGCCCGGCGATCGGCAGCGCCACCCAGACATGGACGCCGCCGTAATAGACCAGGATGCCCATGGTGAAGCCGGCGATGCCGACATAGACCTGGTTGCCGAACGACAGCAGCCCGCAATAGCCGGCCAGCAGGTTCCAGGCGTGGCCGAACACGGCGAAGATGAACAGGGTCAGCAGGAGCTGCGTAACGTAGCTGTTCGCGCCGAGCACCGGCGGCAGGAGGATCAGGACAACGAGGCCGAGCGACACCAGCGACTTGGCGCGCCAGCCGGTGAGCCACCGGTCGAGGAAGCCGCCGAGCATCGCGTGTGCCTGCCCCGCTTACCGCCGCCGGGCGAACAGGCCCTGGGGCCTGACCGCGAGGACGAACAGGATCAGGATATAGCCGGCGACGAGCTGGGCCGACGGGCCGAAATAGGTCCCGGCCAGCACCTGGGTGATGCCGAGCAGGACGCCGCCGACCAGGCTGCCGACGATCGAGCCGAGCCCGCCGACGATCACGACGCCGAAGGCGACCAGCAGGAAGACCGGCCCGTCGAACGGCTGGAAGGTGCGCGACATGCCGACCATGACCCCGGCGACGCCGGCGATCGCGATGGCGATGCCGCTGGCCAGCGCGTTGATCTTCGGCGTCGCAATCCCCATCAGCGGCGCGATCTCGGCGTCGTCGGCCGAAGCGCGGATCGCGCGGCCGGCGTGGGTCCGCCGCAGGAACAGGTGCAGGGCGATCAGAATCGCCACGGCGATGACGAAAAAGATCAGCCGCAGGGTCGACAGGTTCAGATCCTCGGTCAGGCGCACCGCGGAATAGGAGAGCGCGTTGCGGATGATCCGGGCGTCGGAGGCGAAGCCGCCGAGCAGGGCGTGGGCGATCACGATGGACAGGCCGAAGGTGACCAGGATCGGCGACATCAGGCCGAAGCCGGCCGACATGCCCTTGCGCTCCATCGACTGGACCGAGGTCGCGTTGAGCAGGAAACGCTGCAAGGCATAGCCGACGCCGAACATGACCGGGATCACCAGCGCCAGGGTGATAAAGGGCGAGATCGGCACGAACTGAAGCACCAGCACCGCCAGATAGGCGGCGAGGACCAGCATGTCGCCATGGGCCAGGTTGACCACGCGCATGACGCCGAAGGTGAGCGCCAGGCCGATGGCGATGATTGCGTAGTAGCCGCCGAGCATAACGCCGGACAGCAGCCCGTTGGCGATGTCGATGAAGGTCCAGTACAGGTCTTCGTTCATCCGCCCTGCCCCGCTGCTTTCCCCGCCGCTTTCCCCGCCGGTTCAAGGCCGAAATAGGCGGCCGAGACCCGGTCGCGCCCCAGCTCGTCGGGATCGCCCTCCAGCACCACGCGCCCCTCAAGCAGCACGGAAACCGCGCTGGCGACTCGCATGGCGCGCTCGGTATCCTGCTCGATGACGATGCAGGTGACGCCGCGCGCGTTGATCGCCGCGATCCGCTCGTAGATCTGGTCGACGACGATGGGCGCCAGGCCGAGCGACAGCTCGTCGAGCAGGATCAGCTCCGGCGACGACATCAGCGCCCGGCCGATCGCGACCATCTGCTGCTCGCCGCCCGACATCTGGGAGACCGGCTGCTGCCGCCGGTCGGCGAGCCGCGGGAACAGGCTGTAGACGTCCTCCAGGGTCTCCCCCAGCGTGCCACGGCAACGCGGCAGGAAAGCGCCGCACACCAGGTTTTCCTCCACTGACATGCTGGCGAACAGGCGACGGCCCTCCGGCACCATGGTGACGCCGAGTCCGACGATCTCCTCGGTCGGCAGGGCATCGATGCGGCGGCCCCTGAACTCGATGCTGCCGGCGGTGTGGGCGGCCCGGCCGCGGTTCATCATGCCGACAATGGCGCGCAACAGGGTGGATTTTCCCGCCCCGTTGGCGCCGACGATGGAGTGGATCGTGCCCCTTTCGACGCTGAACCCGACGCCGTAGAGCGCGCGGCTTTCGCCGTAATAGGCCGAGAGGCCCCTGACGGTCAGCAAGGCCGGCTGGTCAGGCGCCGAGATAGACACGGCGCACGTCCGGCGAGTTGATGACGTCTTCCGGCTTGCCCTGGGCGACGATGCGGCCCGAATCGAGCGCCAGGAGCCGGTCCGTCGCGGTCAGCATTGTCTTCATGACGTGCTCGATCCACAGCACGGTGACCCCGCCGGCGCGGATGCCGGCAACCAGTTCGATAAATTCGCTGACTTCGTGGTCGGTCAGGCCGGCGGCGACTTCGTCGACCAGCAGCAGTTTGGGCCGCATGGCGAGCGCCCGGGCCAGCTCGTGGCGCTTGCGCATGAGCAGGGGCAAACGGCCGGCCAGCGTGTTGCGCGCCGGGGCGAGGTGGGTGTCCGACATCACCTTGTCGATCCATTCCTCGACTTCGTCTTCGGCCACGCCGCCGCCGAAGATCGCCGCAACCTTCAGGTTGCCGGCGACGGTCATGTGGGTGAAGGGTTTGGGAATCTGGTAGGTCCGGGCGATTCCGGCGCGGGCGCGGTCCTGCGGCGTCCACCGGGTGATGTCGGTTCCACCGAATTCGACATGGCCCGAATCCGGCCGGATGTTGCCGGATATCAGGCCGAACAGCGAAGTCTTGCCGGCGCCGTTGGGGCCGATGACACCGAGGATCTCGCCCTCGTCGATCGAGAAGGACACGCGATCCGCAACGTGGATCGCGCCGAAAGCCTTGGACAGCCGTGTAGCGGAGAGAACCGTCGTCATCCTATCCCGGTCGCGCGGTCCGGCCGGTCCAACGGAGTTGCGGCGTCACCCGGCGCGCCGCCCCATCCTTTTCGGGCGGCGCGCCGGGCGACCTGCCGGCCGGTTACTTGGCCTGGTACAGGCGCATATCCGCGGTCTTCTTAACCGACGGATAGACCGCGTTATACACGTTGTCCTTGACCCAGCGCTTGGTTTTCGAATCGACCCGCCACTGGGCGCCGCCCAGCGGCTGCACGGAGAATTGCTGGGCGTTGAACTTGACCTGTCCGACCACGGTATCGAGATCGGTCTTGGCGAGCGCCGCCAGCAATTTCGCCCGGTCGGTCGAGCCGGCCCGCTGCAACGCGTCGAACAGCACATCGTAGGACGCATCGGTGTAGGCCAGCGGCGGCGAATAATATTTGCCGGCGTTCTGGGTCTCGTACCGGTCGACGAGGCCCTGGCCGGTATAGCCGCTGTATTTCGACTTGCCGGGATAGGCCGGCGACCAGAAGTTCACGCTCAGGATATCGATGCCGAATTCGCCGAGCGCCTTCATGGCCTCCGGATAGCCGGTCGCCTTGTCGATGATGTACATGCGCGGCTTGAAACCGGCCTGCGCCGCCTGCTGCAGGTAGTTCTGCAGGTCCGGCGGGGCGAGCACGCCGGTCACGACCTGGACCCGGCCGCGCTTGAACTTGTTGATGATCGCCGAGAAGTCCGGCAGGCCCTGCTTGAAGCGGCCGGGATCGACCGGCTTCCAGCCCGCCTTCTTGAAAGTCGGATCGAACAGCGAAGCGAACACGACGCCGTCGGGATCGTTCGGATAGAGATAGCCGATACTGCCGTTGAAGCCGCCGGGCAGCGCCTTGATCATGCCGACATGGTTGGCCACCAGGTCCGGCACGCCGAAGAAGAAATGGAAGGTGTATTTGTAAGTCTTCGGCTTGCCGTCCGGGCCGAACAGCCAGGCCTCGACAGGCGTGTTCGAGGTGATGCACGGCACCTTGTAGCGCTCGCACAGGTCCGACGGCGCGTTGGTGGTATCCGGCGTGCCCTGGGCGAAGACCACGTCCACCTTGTCCTTCAGGATGGCGCGGGTCGCCGCTTCGCCGGAGCCGGCCATGGTGCCGCGCGAATCGTAAATCTTGTAGTCGATCCTGCACTTCTTGCCGCCGACCGCGAGGCCGCCGGCCTTGTTGATCGGACCGACCTTGTTCTCGTCGAGCCAGGGCGTCTCGCGCCCCATATCGAGCAATGGGCCGGTCAGCGGCACGACCCGGCCGACCGTGATGCTGCAATCCTGGGCCGCCGCAGGCGGCGGCACAGTCGCAACGGCGGTGCCGGCGATCGCCGCCAGCGCCAGTACAGAAGCAAATTCCTTACGCATTTTACTGATCCTCCCTACAGTCTGAACTCGATAACCGCGGCGCCAGCGCCGTGCGCCGGGCCGTAACCGTGCACCCTGGCGCCGAAAATCCGGCCGCCGATTGCGCCCCTGATCCAGGCGAAATGCTTGAACCCCATATCGACCCGCGCTTCGCGGGCATAGTTTTCGACCTCGGCGTCGAGCCGGCCGGTCTCGCCCTTTTCCAGCAGCCGTAGAATGCGCCGGTTCCAGGTGTCGTCCTCTTCGGCAGCGATGCGGTCTTCTTCGATGGCGATGGGTTCGCGGAACACGGTGCCCGAAAGCCCGCCCACGCCGACCACCGCCACTTTCTTGTTCTGGGCGCGCGCCGTGGCGGTCGCAATCTCCGCCATCCGCATGGTTGTCGCGGCGTCGTGGTAGAGGTTGTTGGCCGCCATCACGAGCGGGAAGCGGCCGTCGGGATCGAGCAGCCGGGTCGCGACGATGGTTCCGCTGTCGATCGGAAACTGGTCGTAGTCGACGCTTTTCGAGGAAATGCCGGCCGCCTTGACCGCGTTCACGCAGGCCTCGGCCAGATCGGTATCGACGCGGATATCGAAGGCCATGTCGCCATAGTCGTGCCAGTTCTCGTCGACATGGGCGCCGGTCAGCCGCGGCCGGGCCTGCCACAGGGCGTCGAGCACCGCGATCCACTGGGTCGAGTAGAGCAGGACGGCATCCGGGCGCGACATGGCGAGCGCCCGCGCGGCCCGCTCGAACCCGGCAACGATCGGTCTCCAGGGCGGATTGTCGGGCCGCAACAGATGCAGGGGCGAACCCGGCACCAGGAAGGCGGAAACCGCTGTCACCGCATCGCGCCGGCATAGGCTGCCCGGTCGCCTGCGGCGGATGGCGGCGCGGCCGCGGCGCCGGCCAGCCCGGCCTTGACCAGGTTCCATTCCATGACGGCGTTGCCGGTGCCGATCACCGTGCCGTAGCCGTGCAGCTCGCCGGGCAGTTCCGGATAGCCCATGGCCGCGAACATCCAGGTGAAGGCGCCGGACTTCACTTCGGCGAACGCCTCGTCGATGAATTGCGGCAGCAGCCGGAAGACCTCGGCGGTCTTGCCCTGGCGCAGCAGTTCGATCATCCGCATGTCCCACTTGTAACCGTCATAGCTCTGCGGATGCTCGCGCGACATGTCCTCCGGCGTGTCCGGCTCCTCATGGAAATGCCAGTGGCACAGGGTGTTGGACGCCAGCAGCACGGCCCGCCGTCCGGTCTCCTCGATGGCCTCGCGGGTCGCCTTGCCGAGGGTGTCCATCTCGTCGAGGCCTTCCTCGGTCGTCAGGTAATAGGGCGAGTTGTTCGCCGATATGCCGACGATCGGGATATCCCATTGCGGGCGGATCATGTGCAGCGTGGTGATGGTGCCGTAGTCGACCCGGAACTTCGGGTTACGCATCATCATCGCCGTCAGGCCGCGCTGGGCCGCTTTTTCGCAGCAGGCCTCGGCCAGCTCGACGTCGACTTCGAGCTCGAAGGTGTAGCGGAACAGGTTCGGGAAGATCGGATCGACCGACTTGCCCGAGAGATGGCGGACGCCGAGAAAATGGTGGCCGACCTGGGTGATCCAGTGCGGCGAGTGGACCAGCAGAACGTCCGGCTGCAGTTCGTCCAGGCTCTTGCGCGCCCTCTCGTAGGCCCAGCGCAACGGCTCCCAGCCGCCTTCGGATTTCGGCTCGTTCTGCGGCGGGTTCTCGCCATAGACCAGATGGGGCGGATGCGGCGCGAGGAAGCCCGCGACTATTTCGCCGTTTGCCATGGCCGTCTTCCCCAAACCGCCTTCCCCGCGCCGGTCGTAGAACGGTCCCGGCGGGATCGGACAGCGACGCGCTTGCGCGCCGGAACCTGCGGAAAAGTGCTTCGCCGGAAAGGCGAATCCTGTACGCCGACCCCGAATTCCTCTAGCGCATTGTTGCCGTGACTGCTATCCAGCACAATGACCGATTCGGTATCATACCTTGATCGAATTGGTATCGGTTGAGCGATAAACCGGTGCGTCGGCCCGGCCGCCACCCAGAGGTTTTCCGGTAGGTATCCGTGAACTTCCGCCGCCTCCATTATTTCGTCGCCGTCGCCGATGAGCTTCATTTCGGCCGGGCGGCGGCACGGCTCGGCATTGCGCAGCCGCCGCTGTCCCGCCAGATAAAGGCGCTGGAAGAGGAACTCGGCGCCAGCCTCTTCAACCGCTCGCGCAGTCAGATCCGGCTCACCGCCGCCGGCGAAATCCTGCGGGAGAGGGCGCGGGACATTCTGGACCGGGTGGATTCCGCCGAAGACGCCGTCCGGCAGGCCGGGGCGGGCACGATCGGAAGCCTGACGATCGGCTTCGTCAGTTCCGCGACCTACAGCGTGCTGCCCGACATCGTCCATGCCTTCCGCGCAACGAATGCCGAGGTCGAACTGACCCTTGTGCCGATGAACAATGCGGGCCAGCGGGACGCGCTGATCCAGCGCCGCATGGATATCGGCATCGCCCGGCCGCGGATCGACGACGACGAACTTCGTCACGAGACGATCAGCCGGGAACGGCTGGTCGTCGCGCTTCCGGCAACCGACCCGCTGGCGCTGCAACCCGAACTGTCGATCGCCGACCTGGCGAACCGGGAATTCGTGCTGTACCCGGACAAACCGCGCCCGACTTTCGCGGACCATGTCATTGCGATCTGCCGGTCCGGCGGCGTCGAGCCGCGAATCGCGCAGCTCGTCTACGACTATCAGACCGCGGCCGGCCTCGTTTCCGTCGGCGTGGGGGTATCGCTGGTGCCCGAATCGACGGCCGCCGGCGAGCGCAAGGGCCTGATCTGCCGGCCGCTCGCCGGCGTCAAGGCGGAGACCGAGTTGAGCGTGAACTGGCGGATCGACAACCGCGGGCCGCTGGTCCAGCGTTTCGTGGAAACCGCACGCAGCATTAGCCGGCGGCTTCAGACCGGACCCCAGCCCGGATAATGGCAGATGCACGATACCGGGCCGGTATTGTACGATATCAGATCGGCATAGAGAAAACCCGGACCGATACCGGATAATGGCTGAAATCTGCGTTTTTTCGGTCGGGCATTCGGCGGCCCGGGCACAGGTTCGGCCATGGCGGCCGGCTTGCCCCGCCGGCTCGCGATTGCAAAGCTGCCCACACAGACATTACTAATCTGCCGGTTTCGCTCTATTCTGCGCAGTCGCCGTAAGCCGCGAACCTGAAGAGGCGGCGCGGCAACCATCCTCCGGGAGGCGGAAATGACCTTGGGCAACGCCGTTCTGGCGATCGCGATCGCCTTAGTCGTTATCGTCGTCCTGTGGCTGCTGTTCTGGTGGCTCTACCGCCGCGCGACCAAGGAACTGTCGTTCGTGCGCACCGGGTTCGGCGGCCAGAAGGTGGTCATGAACGGCGGCGCGCTGGTGCTGCCGGTCCTGCACGACATCATCCAGGTCAACATGAACGCGCTGCGCATCGACGTGGCGCGGGCCGCGCGCAACGCGCTGATTACCCGGGATCGTTTACGGGTCGACGTTTCGGCCGATTTCCTGGTCCGCGTCGGCGCGGATCACGGGGCCATCGCCATGGCGGCGCAGAGCCTGGGCACCAAGACGCTGCGGGTCGAACTCTTGAAGGAGCTGATCGAAGGGCGCCTGACCGATGCCCTGCGCTCGGTCGCTGCCGAGATGAGCATGGAGGAGTTGCACGAGAAGCGGGTCGAGTTCGTCCGGCGGGTGCGGGAAACCCTGGCCGACGACCTCGCTTCCATCGGCCTCGAATTGCAATCGGTCTCGCTAACCAGCCTCGACCAGACCGACCGCGAGCATTTCAACCCGCAGAACGCCTTCGACGCCGAGGGCCTGACCCGGCTGACCCAGGAGATCGAGAGCCGACGCCGCCAGCGCAACGAGATCGAGCAGGATACGGAAGTCGAGATCCAGTTGCGCAACCTGAAGGCGGAGCAGGAGAAGCTCGAGATCGCGCGGGACGAGGAATTCGCCCGCCTCGAACAGGAGCGGGCGGTCTCGACCCGGCGCGCCGAACAGCGCAGCGAGGTCGCCGCGCGGGAAGCCGAGAAAGAGCGCGAAATGGAGGAAGCCCGGATCGCGTCCGGCATGGCCGTCGACCTCGCCAAGGTGGCGAGCGAGCAGGAGGTCGAAGCCCGGCGCATCGCCGCCGAACAGGAGGTGCGCGAGCGCGACATCCAGCGCGACATCGCCGTCGAACTCGCCCGGCACAACCGCAGCATCGAGATCGACACCAGGGCACAGGAACAGAGCCGGGTCCGGGCCGAGGCCGAAACGGCGCGCGCCGAGGCCGAACGCGCGGCCGAAGCCGTGGAAACGGTGCGCCAGATCGAGCGCGCCGAGCGCCAGAAGCAGATCGACCTGATCGAGGCGCAGCGCGAAGCCGAGAAGACCGCCATCGGGACCGTCTCGTCGGCGAGCGCGAAACGCGAGGCCGCCGGGGAACTGGCCGAGGCCGACCGGCTCCAGACGGACAGCGAGGCCGGCCGGATCAAGGCGATCGCCGCGGCGGAATCCGAGGGCGAGAAGCTGCGCGCCGCCGCCATGGAACTGCGCAGCAGCATCGAGGCCGCGGCGAAGCGGGCGATGAACGACGCCGATTCCGGCCTCAGCCCGGAGTTGATCGACATGAAGATCCGCCTTGCCATCGTCGAGCATCTCCAGGGCATGATCGCCGAGAGCGTCAAGCCGCTGGAGCGCATCGAGGGCATCAAGATCGTCCATGTCGACGGCCTCGCCCCGCAAAGCGGCGGCGGCGGCGCGGCCGAAGGCGAAAAGCGCGAGACCGGCCTGTCCGACCAGATCGTCAACAGCGCCCTGCGCTACCGCGCCCACGCGCCGGTGCTCGACCAGCTCCTGAAGGATGTCGGCTTCTCCGCCGGCGACCCGGAGGAACTGCAAAGCGCGCTCACACGGATGCTGCGCTCGGGGGACGGGAGCGAGACGGGCGAGGAGAAGGAATAGGGGCGGAATTCTACCAACCGTATCCCGAACGACCCACCGTCATTTCGACCGGAGCGGCGAAGCCGCGTAGCGGAGAAATCTTTTCGCTACGGCGCTTCGGACCCGGTACAGCGCGGGAAAGATATCTCCGCTGCGCGGGTCTTCGACCCGCTACGGTCGATATGACGGCGAGTGGGCGTTCTGCGGCGCTCCGGTCGAAATGACGGGAAGTGGCTGGGCCGCCCCTACGGCACCGCCGCCAGCAGGGCCTTCGTGTAGTCGTGCTGCGGCGCGCGGAAGACCTCTTCGGTCGGGCCCTGCTCGACGATCCGGCCGCGGTTCATGATCGCGACCCGGCTGCACAGATAGCGCACGACCGAGAGGTCGTGGCTGATGAACAGCATGGAAATCTGCATCTGCGCACGCATGTCGAGCAGCAGGTTGAGGATCTGCGCCTGCACCGACACATCGAGGCCGGAGACGATCTCGTCGGCGACCAGCACCCTGGGCGCGGTGCAGAGCGCCCGGGCGATGTTGACCCGCTGGCGCTGGCCGCCGGAGACCTGGACCGGGTAGCGGCCGATCGTATCCTGCGGCAGACCGGTCTGCCCGAGCAGGTCGCGCGCGCGCTCCAGCCGCTCCGGCCAGCGCGCCGGCGGGCGGCGCACTTCCATCGACTGGGTGACCAGCCGGCCGATGCGCTGGCGCGGATTGAGCGCCGATTGCGGGTCCTGGAAGATCATCTGGATCAGGGCGATGCGCTGCTTCGCCGTGCGCTGGAACGGGCCGGTGATGTCCTGCCCGTCGACGACGATCCGGCCGCTGTCCGGGGTTTCGAGGCCGAGCAGCAGGCGGGCGACGGTGGATTTGCCGCTGCCGCTCTCGCCGACCAGACCGACGAATTCGCCCGGCGCGATATCGAGGCTCACCTCGTCCACCGCCACGACCGGCGCGCGGCGGCGGCCGAGCCAATCGCGGCCGGAGCGGAAGGTCTTGCCCAGCCCGCCGACCGACAGGATCGGCGCGGCTTCGCCGCGAACCGCGGCACCGGCAAGATCGCCCTGCCCGGCGAGAAGCGACGACCGTTCCCGGCAGGCCCCGGCGCTGCGCACGAAGCGGCCGGGCGCAACTTCGGTCAGCGCCGTGCGGGCTGCGGCACAAGCCTCGTCCCGGACCGGGCAGCGCGGCGCGAAGCGGCAACCCGGCAGGTCGGCGAAACCGCTCAGGCCCGGCATGTGGTCGGGCAGCGCCGCCAGCCGGCGGACCGGCCCGTCGATACCGGGATTGGCGGCGACCAGGCTGCGCGTATAGGGATGCAGCGGATCGCCGAGCAGGGCCGCGGCCGGCCCGGTCTCGACGATCTCGCCGGCATACATGACGGCGATGCGCTGGCAGTGCTGCGCCGCGAGGCGCAGATCGTGGGTGATGAACAGCAGGCCGGTCTCGCTGTCGCGCTGCAACTCGTCGATCAGCTCCATGACCCGCGCCTGGGTGATGACGTCGAGCGCCGTGGTCGGCTCGTCGGCGATAATCAGGTCGGGTTTGCCGGCAAAGGCCATGGCGATCAGCGCGCGCTGGCACTGGCCGCCGGACAGCTGGTGCGGGAAGCGGCCGAGCAGGTCGGCCGGGCGCGGCAGGTGCACGGAATCGAGCGCGGCGACCGCCCGCTCCCGCCGCGCCGCCTTGCCGTCCTGGCCGAGGCGCTTGAGATGCTCGTCGAACTGGGCGCCGAGGGACAGGACGGGATTGAGCGACGTCATCGGATGCTGGGGCACGAAGGCGATGGCGTCGCCGAGCAGGCCGGTCCGCTCGCGCGGCGGCATGGCGAGCAGGTCGCGCCCGAGGAATGTCACGCTCCCTCCGCTCGGCGCGAAGCCCTTGGGCAGCATGCTGGCGATCAGACGGCCGACCATGGACTTGCCGGCGCCGGATTCGCCGACCACGCCGACCAGCTCGCCCCGGCCGACGGCGAGCGAGACATCCCGCAGGACGTCGACCCGGCGCCCGCTGGCCTCGGTCGCGACGCTGACATCCTTGAGAGCGAGCAGGGACATGGCCGGCGCGCTCAATGCTGCTGCAGCCGGGCGTCGAAAGTCCGGCGCAGGCCGTCGCCCAGCAGGTTGAACGCCAGCACGGTCGTCACGATGGCGAGGATCGGCAGGATGAGCCCCCAGGCCGACTGGTACATGTAGTTACGCGCATCGGCGATCATCACGCCCCAGGCGGGTATGCTCGCCTCGACGCTCATGCCGACGAAGCTCAGGATCGCCTCGACGATCACGGCGATGCCCATCTCCAGGCTCATCAGGGTGATGATGAGCGGCGCGGCGGCCGGCAGCACCTCGCGCACCATCGTGCGCAGATGGGAGAAGCCGGAGAGCCGGGCCGCATCGACATAATTCTGCCGGCGGATCACCAGCACCTCGCTGCGCACGACGCGGCAGAAGCGGGTCCAGTCGACCAGGACGATCGCCAGGATGACGTTGCCGATGCCGACGCCGAAACCGACGATCAGGATCAGCGACAGCACGACCGGCGGGAACGACATCCACAGGTCGACCGCCCGCGAGATCAGCCAGTCGATAACGCCGCCGAAATAGCCCGCCAGCAGAGCCAGCGTCGTGCCGACCAGCATGGTGCCGACCGAGGCGCAGACGGCGACGAACAAGGCGACCCGCGTGCCGTAGATCAGGCGGGACAGGGTATCGCGGCCCAGGTTGTCGGTGCCGAGCCAGAATCCCGGTTCGGCGTTGTCGCTCCAGAACGGCCCCTTGAGGGCGTTGAGCAGATCCTGCTCGTTGGGATCGTAGGGCGCGATCAGCGGCGCGGCGATGGCGCAGAACAGCAGCACGAGCAGGATCGATCCGCCGACGACGACGCGGCCCGAGCGCAGCGCCCGCCGCAGCGGTCGTTCGCCGGTGCCGGTCGCCGCGCCGATTGCGATTTCCGCGCTCACCGGGCGCGCCGCAGCTTCGGGTTGACGACGATGTAGACCACGTCGACGGCCAGGTTGATGGTCAGCACGGCCAGCGCGAAGATCAGCGCGGCGCCCTGGATGATCGGCAGGTCGGTGTTGCGCACCGCCTCGACCATCAGGTTGCCGAGGCCGGGATAGGAGTAGATGACCTCGACCAGCAGCGTGCCGCCGAACAGGAAGCCGAACTGGACGCCCATGAGCGACAGGGTCGGCAGCAGGGCGTTGCGCAGGGCGTGGCGGTTGATCACCCGGCGCTCGGGCACGCCGCGCAGCCGCGCCATCGTCACATAATCCTCGCCGATCACGTCGAGCAGGCTGGAGCGCAGCAGGCGCATGATCAGCGGCACAGTGCCGAGCGCGAGCGCGAGCGCCGGCAGCAGCATGTGCCGGATCGCTTCCAGAAAGGCCGTGAGGTTGCCGGTCAGCAGGCAGTCGAGCAGCAGGAAACCGGTGAGGCGCGGAATCGTCATGTCCGGCGGCAGGCGGCCGGCGAAGGGCAGCAGGTTCAGCGCGACCCCGAAGACCAGGATCAGGAACAGCGCCCAGAGGAATTCCGGGATCGACATCATCAGCGTGCTGCCGACATCGACCGCCTGCTCCGACGGCCGGCCGCGCAGCCGGAACAAGAGAATGCCGCCGGGCAGGCCGATCGCCGTTGCAAACAGGGCGCCGAAGGCCGCCAGTTCGATGGTCGCCGGCAGGGATTCGCCGATCAGCTTCGAAACCGGCTGCCCGAAGGCGATGGACCGGCCCAGGTCGCCTTCGAGGATGTGGCCGAGCCAGATGCCATACTGGTGCATGATCGGCAGGTGCAGGCCCATTTCGCGCCGCAGTGCTTCGATATCTTCGTTCGTCGCGTTCGGCGGCATTGACATCGCCACCGGATCGGCGGGGATCAGCCGCAACACGATGAAGACGAGGACCGAGACGAGCAGCATCAGCGGGATCGCAACCGCGATCCGGCGCAGGATAATGCTGAGGATTTCGCCGCTCATCGGGCAGACATAAGACCCGCGCGCGAGGGCGCGCAAGCGGCGGTCGGGAAGCGAGGCAAAACCGGCAACGCGGCGGCCCGGCGGGCGGTTCTCCGCCGGGCCGCGCGCATTACCGGCGTTTCAGGGCCTATTTCCAGGACCACTTATGGGGCAGCACCCAGCCGTTGTTGTACTGCACCACACCGAGATTGCTCTTGTGAACCCAGGTGGTCACGGACTGGAGCAGCGGCATGACAGCGCCCTGCTTCGACGCATAGACGGCAACATCCTTGTAGCCCTGGATGCGCTTGTCATAGTCGACGATGCCGAACAGCTTCATCACCCGGCCGCCGACATCCATGTCCTTCCAGGCGGAAAACGGCAGTTTCGGATGCATCAGGTAGCCCGTGAACATCTCCGGGTCGCCGACGGCGTTGTCCCAGCTGTAGAGTGTCGCTTCCGGCAGCTTGTTGCCGCGGTTGAGCTCGAAATATTTCGAATACTCGATCACCTGCAGATTCGCTTCGATGCCGACCTTCTTCCACATCGAAACGACCGCCCGGGCGATGTCGTAGTCGCCGGGGAAATTGCCGTTGAAGCTGGCCATGCCGATCTTGAGCGGCTTGTCCGTGCTGAAACCGGATTTCGCCAGCAGCGCCTTGGACTTGGCCGGATCGTAAGGGAACTGGAAGTCCTTGACGTAACCGGGCGTTCCGGGCGGCGCGACGATCGACAGCGGCACCGCCTTGCCGGCATAGAGTGCCTGCGAAATCGATTTCTTGTCGATCGCGTGGTGCGCGGCCAGCCTGACATTCTTGTCGGCAAAAGCCTTGTCGCTGCGGATCTGCAGCAGAATCACGCGCGAGATCGGGAAGATCCGGCCGCTCAGCGCCGCCATCTTGTCCAGCCGTCCGACTTCGCGAATCGGCACGTCCGGCGCGAAATCGACCCGGCCGGACTGGACCGCTGCGACGCGGGCCGACGGATCCTTCATTATCAGCACCGTCACCTTGCGGATTTTCGGCTTCGGCCCCCAGTATTTGTCGAAGGCTTCGAGCACGATGCGCGAGTTGCGCTGATAGTCCACGACCTTGTAGGGCCCGCTGCCCATAGGCTTGTCGGCGAAGCCGTCGGCGCCGACCTTCTCGACATGGTGCTTCGGCACCACGAAGTTGGCCAGGAACGCCAGCCACGGGATCGCCGTCGCCATCGGCTTGTTGAGTTTGATGACCGCGCGGGTCGGCGTCGGCGTCTCGATATCCGCGACGTTGCGCCAGATCCGGACGAGGTCGATCTTGTGCTTGGCCTTGCCGCGCTCGAGGAAGGTGTATTTGACATCGGCCGATGTCACCTTGGTGCCGTCGTGCCAGTAGGCGTTGTCCCGAATGTCCAGCGTCACGGTCTTGCCGTCCGCCGACTGGGACCATTTGGTTGCCAGCGACGCCTCCAGCTTTATGTCCGGCGCCTGCGTAATCAGCTGGTCGTAGACCATCTTGTAAAGCGATTGCCGGACGGGAACCGTCCGCTTGTTCGGATCCCAGGTCTGGGGATCGACCTGCCAGGCGATCACCACGCTGTCCTTTGCGGCCTTGGCCTGCGGCGCCAGCGGCGGTGCTGCGGCCAGAACGGCCGCCGCCCCTACGGCAAGGCCGGCGATCAGAGTGCGTCTACGCATTGAATCCTCCTCCATGTGCGATGACGTGAATTTCGGCGACACCGTACCAGCAACCGGCGTCGCAGTACAAATGCCGCGCTAGGCGGATTTCCAGTCGACCGCCTGCTCGAAGGCGTGGGCGGCACGATAGAGCGTCGATTCGTCGAAATGGCGCCCGGTCAGCATCAGGCCGACCGGCAGACCGTCGCGCATCGCACAGGGAATGCTGATCGACGGATGGCCGGTGCAGTCGATGGGCGCCGTGTTCGGAATCGGCGTGAAGCCCGGCACCATATCTTCCTCCCGGGTCCGGTTTTCGGGCGGCAGTTTCGATCCCTTGATCGGCGAGGTCGGCGTCAGCAGGATATCGACCTCCTCCAGCGCCGCATCGTAGGCGGCGCGCAGCAGGCGGCTGAGATTCTGCGCCTTGGCGTAATAGCGACCGTGATGGACCGTGCGCATATGCTCGGCGCACAGCATGCCCAGCTTGAAAATCTCGGAAAACATGTTGGATTTGGCCTGCCAGCCGTTCAGCTTCTCCAGCAGGCTGGGCACATAGGCGCCCTTCCAGTTGTGGCCGTTGCCCAGGCCCTTGAGGATTTGCTCGTAGGCGCCTTCGCAGGCTATCGGCACCCAGACCGGCATGCCGAGATCGCGGTGGGCCGGCACCGAGATTTCCGTGACGGTTGCGCCGAGGCGGGCGAAAGTCTCGGCCGCAGTGCGCACGGCCTCGTCGACATCCGCCTCGCTGTCCTCGAAGCCGAATCCCTCCTGCATGACGCCGATGCGCAAGCCTTCGACGGATTGCCCCAGCGCCTGCCTGTATCGCGCGGTCCGCGGCGCATACTGCCGTGGGTCCAGCCCGTCCTCGCCGGCGAGCACTTCGAGATAAAGCGCATTGTCCTCAACCGTCCGGCTCATCGGCCCGAGGTGATCCAGCGTCATCTCGATCGACGCCGCGCCGGTATAGGGCACCAGGCCCCAGGTCGGCTTCATGCCGACAAGGCCGCAGAACGACGCCGGCTCCCGGATCGAGCCGCCCTGGTCGCTGCCGATGGCGAGATCGACTTCGCCCGCCGCCAGCAGTGCGGCGCAGCCGGACGAAGAGCCGCCGGGGGTGTATTCGGTATTCAACGGGTTGAGCGTGGTCTTCCGGGCGTTCGTGTGGCTGCTGCCGGAGTAGCAGAAATACTCGCAATGGGCCTTGCCGAGGATGGTCCCGCCGGCGTCCAGCGTGCGGGTCACCACCGTGGCGTCGACCTCCGGCACATAGCCCTCCAGCACCGAGGCGCCGTTCATCATCGGCAGGCCGGCGACGCAGATGTTGTCCTTGATCGCCACGGTCTTGCCGCGCAGCTTGCCGCGCTTGCTGCCTTCGACGGTCGATTTGACATACCAGGCCCGCAGCGGATCTTCCTCGTCGGTCGGGAAATGGCCGGGCGTGCGGGGATATTTCACCGGCGGGAGGTTGTCGGGCAACCGGTCGAGCGGCCGGTAATAGGTCTCCACGGTCCCGCGGACCATCTCCGTGAATTCGTCCAGGTCGGCGGGTTCGAGCGACAGTCCCAGCACATCCGCAGCGCGCGCGATCTGATCCCGTGTGGGCGGCTTGGCCGTCATTTGGCAGCTTCCTTCGTTTCACCCAGTACCTGTTTGGCATTCCCGCAGAAACCCATAGCACAGTCCGGCGCGGCTGTGCGCGATCCGGTGTGCGGCCGAAAAAACTCTTCGGGGGATCGGCAACGCCGCACGAATTCCGGCGACTCGGGAACGGCCCAGGCGCGCGGACCGGGCGGCACGAGCCCCGCCGCATCGTTTTCTTGGCCGAAGAATCCGCAACTTGCGGTAAATTGCCGACCGGCACCTCCAGCGGTCGCGAGCCCCATGACCCTTAGCGCCCAGGAAATCGAGCGCCTGCACGCCCTGCCCCTTTTCGGCGGCCTGTCTTCGGACAGCCTCGCGGACCTGCTGGGCGACGCCTCTGTCAGGGTGCTCGAAAAACGCAGAACCCTGTTCTTGCAGGGCGATCGGGCGACCCATTTCTTCGTGGTCCTGTCCGGATGGGTGAAACTCTACCGCCTGCGTCCCGACGGCGCCGAAGTCGTGGTCGAAATCTTCGGTCCGGGCGAATCCCTCGCCGAAGGCGCCATGCATATGCCGGAGGGCTATCCGGTCAGCGCCGAAATGGTCGAGGCGGGCCGGCTGCTGGCCGTGCCGACCCGAACCTTCGGCGAACTGGTTCGGCGGGATCCGGACCTGGCGATCAGCATGCTGGCGTCGATGGCGGTTCGGCTGAAGGCCTTCGTCAACCGTATCGAAAAGACCGAGACCCAGACCGCCGCCCAGCGGGTCGCGGACTTTCTGCTCAAATTCAGCCCGCCGGCCGGTCCCGGCGCGGCCGGTGCGGTCGTTCAGTTGCCCTACGACAAGCAGCTGATCGCGAACCGGCTGGGCATGAAGCCGGAAACATTCTCGCGGGCCCTGTCGACGCTCAGGAAGCAGGGCGTCCGCGTGGACGGGCCGAAAGCCGAAATCCGCGACACAGCCGCCTTGCGGCGCTTCACGGCCCCGGATTAGGCGCGGGATCGGGTGTCCGATCGGGCGTGGGCCCGGACTCCGCACGCGACCGGGTCAGAATCGGCATGTAGACGAGGAAAAAGAGGGCGAATGCCGCGCTCCAGCAGGCGGCGGAAAGGTGCAGGAGCGCGGCGCCCGTTTCGTCGTCCAGCGCCGCAAGGACACGGGCGATCGCCGACAGCGTCAGCAACAGGTAGGCGGCGACCATGGGACGGGGCGCGACCAGGGGCCGGCCGGTATGGCCGAGCGCGGCGCGGCTGCTTATCGCCATCACCATCGTCGCGGCAGCGCCGACCGAGAGCGCGTGGATTGCGGCGCCCTCGGCTATAGCGCCGAGCAAGGCGAGACCGTAGAGCGCGAGGCCGGCCGGCACCCAGAACCAGGCCAGATGCAGGATCCAGAGCAGCGGGATATGCCGGGTCCGCCAACCCTGCCAGGCCGCGAGCCGCACTGTGGCGAGGCCGGCCGCTGCGAGCGCCGCCGCGCCGGCCGCAACCGGCGGCGCGTCCAGCACGATCAGGGCGCCGGCGGCTGCAACGGCGATATTTCCTAAGGCCGCGAGCCGGGCGGACGGCGCGATTTCTGCCGGCTGGCCCGCCGCGGCCAGCGCGTTGCGGGTGAAGGCCGGCACGACGCGCCCGCCGATCAGGCTGACCAGGACGATGACCGTGAGCAGGCCGAGGCGCGATCCGGTCATGAGTCCGTCCGCCCACAGATCGAGCATCTCCGCATGGACCGCCGCATTGGCGGCGGCCAGGATCGACACCAGGACGATCACCGGCAGGTTGCGCCATTGGCGGACCCGGACGATGCTCGCGCCGAGCGCGATGCACAAAGCAGGCAGGAAGGCGAGATCGATCGCCGCCACGAGCCAGCCGGGCAGCGCGCCCGAAACGATCCAGGCGGCGCGGCCCGCCAGCCACAGCAAGACGAGCAGGGCCAGCGGCGCGCCGGCAATCGGTTTCGCGCCGGTCCATTGGGGCACGGCCGTCGTCAGGAAACCGGCCATTGCCGCCGCGATGAAACCGAACAGCGTCTCGTGCATATGCCATGCCAGCGCGCCGCCGCGCAGCGGCAGGTCGACGATGCCGCTGACCAGCAACACCCACAGCGGTATCGACAGCGCCGCAAAGGCCGCGCCGAGAAGGAAGAACGGCCGGAGGCCTTCCGACCAGAAGGGATGCCGCATCGCTGTCTCCAGCACGCGCCGGAACGGGGCGGGCAGGTTTTCCCGGCAATGGCGCGAAGCGCCCTGCCCGTTCGCCGACCCTAGCCGGGGCGGACCGGCATGCGTTTGACGGCGATCAAGGGCGCCGAAGATGAACCGGCCGCTTTCAATCCGCCGCCAAAATGCCGGGCCGGACCCGTTCCCAGTCGAGCGACGGGTCTGCGCCGTCCTGAAGCCGGTGGATGGCCGCCGACAGATCTTCGGAATCTTCCAGGTATTGTTCAATTGCCCGACAAACAACCGCGCCGCGACTCAGCCGCTCGCGCCTTGCCGTCCGATCCAACGCTTCGACGACCGAAGCAGGCAGTCGAACTGAAATCCGTCGGTCCATGGAATTGCAAAAGCCAGCTTATTCGGAAGAACCGTTATTCCGTACGATGAACCGCCGGTCAATCGGTCCGGTCGTGGCGACAGAATGTATAGGACCTCTCGAACTAACTTTCCCCGCCACCGCCCGTCCTTGCCGCGTCGCGCTTCCGGCGCCAGTCGGCCCAATCGACGGTTTCGGCTTCGAGTTCTTCTATCGCATCCAGGTCGCAATTTGCCGGGAAGACAACGAGGTTGTCGCCCGGGTGCCGGGCGTTCGGAACGAGCATGGCTTCGAATCCGAGAAATCCTACAGCCTCGCCGATCCTTTGCGTGTCGCGATAGAGGATTTCCCGATACCCGGCGGGATCGACGCCGAGCCGGCGCAACAGCTCCATATCGGACAGGTCGATGACTTTGCCGAACCCGGCACGCATCCGGTAGACCGCCGACCGCAGGCGGCTGGGAAAGACCGATTGCTGGCGGTTGATGTGAAAGAAGATTTCCGAGAGCGCGCCGTCCCGCTCCAATGCGCAATACAGCACTTCGCTCTCGCGCAAATTCCAACGGCCAGCGCCTTTGGATCCGTCGAGCGGCGAGCGCGCGCCGTGCACCGCGCGCCAGAATTCTCCGTCGAAGACCGTCTCCGGAATGTCCGCGAGCGCATCGAGAAGTCCGAGATCGTGACCGGCGCGCCGAACCGCCATTCAGAGGTAGACCCCGCTTTCCAGGCGGTCGATCGCCTCCAGCACCTCGGCAGTCCGGCCGCCGTTGATCAGGTCGTAGGGCCGTTCGCCGTTCAATTGCGGATGGCCGGTCTGGAGCCAGAGGCGGGCCTCGTCCGGCTCGTAGAAGTCCGACAGGCGTTCGGCGACCCAGCGCAGGTCGGCGATGACCTTCTGCTTTTCGATCGTCGGGCTGCCCCGGCCGCGGCTCCAGCGATGGACCGTCGGCGGAGAGACGCCGACGATATTCGCAAGATCGACATTCTTGAGGCCGCTCAATCGGCGCAATTCGCCGACCATCCGGGAGACGGCGGTCGACTCTTGGGCTGCTGCGGTCATGGCTTACCTCGTACGGCGAGCGCGGCAATATTTGTGCATTCGGTTATCGTCGGGGCTCCCGCGGATTTGCCGGGTTCGGCCGCAACGGTACCAACGAAGGTAAAGTACAATAATAT
>FZLR01000011.1 GCA_900197615.1 Rhodospirillaceae bacterium Spongia-Bin9 | reverse complement strand
GCGCATTCGTCGCCGGACGCTTGCGGCCGTTTGCAGGGGTATCCAAGGGGGATCGGCGGTCGGGATCGGACGGAATAGACACCCGTGCGGCGCGACCCTGGAGAGTATGCCGGGCGCATTTCGGGCGTTGACAGGAGCCGATATAGGAGACAAAAATCTTCGTGTCAAGGAAAAAAGCGAAATGATCGGAAAAATTTTTTGGAATTCGTCCGAACGCCCGGACCCGATCCGCGCATCCTTCCGTTGCCGCCCTGGGCCCCGGATTAAACCTGGGGCGGCATCGTCGTGAATCGGTATCGACGGATGCGCGGCGTGCATCCCGCATACCCCCGGATCAGGCCGCCAGCGCCTCCGGCGTCCAACCCTTGAGAAGGCCTCGCAGCCATTCGAGCATCGTATCGGCATCCGAGACTTCGAACGGGTCGGCCGGACATTCGTCGTCGAAGCCCGGCTCGACGAACATCTTCACGATCTCGCCGTCGTCGATGAACGCCGAATAGCGCCAGGAGCGCATGCCGAAGCCAAGATTGTCCTTCGAGACCAGCATGCCCATCCGGCGCGTGAAAGCGCCGGAGCCGTCGGGCAGCATCGTCACCTTCTCGACGCCCTGGTGCCGGCCCCACTGGAACATGACGAAGGCATCGTTGACGCTCAGGCAGACCACTTCGTCCACGCCGAGCGCCCGGAAATCGTCGTGCAGTTCCTCGTAGCGCGGCAGGTGGGTCGAGGAACAGGTCGGCGTGAAAGCGCCCGGCAGGGCGAACAGGACGACCCTGCGATCCTTGAAGATATCGTCGCAGGTCCTGTCCTGCCAACGATAGGGGTTCGGCCCCCCGACGCTCTCGTCGCGGGCGCGGGTCTTGAAGGTGACGTTGGGTACGATCATGACTTTAGATCTCCAGTCTGAAATAATGGTACAATATTTAGAATTATTCTAATTTTTGTCAAGAGCGAATCTTGCTGTCCAAAAATACTTTTCTGAAAAAATCCAGTGAAAGAAAAATAGTAAGTGAAGCGTCAGGAGGGGCCGAGGCGCCAACAGTCACCGGAAAACCGGCGTGTCGGCCGGACCGCGCTACGCGCCGGCTGAAGGCGCAACTTAACGGAAAGTGGCAGGGCCGGCCCCGACGCCCTCACGCCACCCGCGCCATCCCCTCCGCGCGCTTGCCCTCGCGCACCCAGAAAAACGCGGCGAGGAGGCCGAGCAGGGTCCAGGCGGCGAGGCCGGTGCCGAGGGACCGGGCGGCGAACAGGCTGGCCAGTTCCGGCGGCGCCGGGCCGAAGAAGTCGTCCGGGTGCGGCGCGCCGATAACGTGCGGCGCCAGGAGGAGCAAGGCGGCGATGCCGCGCAACGCCCAGCCGCGGCCGAAGGCGATCAGCGCGAGGCCGGCCGCCGTGGCGCCGACCGTCCCGAACCACCAGATCTGGCGCGGATCGATGTCCGCCGCGGCGGAGCCCGGCAGTTCCGGCGGCGCTCCGAGCGCCGGGGCGAGCTGAACCGCCACGAAACCGGCCACGCCCCAGACCAGCCCCTGCCGGACGGTGATCCGGAGGCCGCGGTCTTCGGCCAGCGCCATCGCGGCGACCAGCAGGAAGGCGAAACCGGTATAGGTCAGCGTCGTGAACAGCACGCTCAGGCCGTCCCGCTCCAGGTCGATGCCCGGAACGGCCACCTCACCGCCGCCCGTCGCGTCGTCGCCGAAGTGGTTCAGGGCGCCGCTCTCGTACAGCTCGGCATGAAGCAGCACCGGCTGCACGAAAACCAGTTGCAACAGGGCCGCGACCAGACCCGCCAGGAAGCCAGCGAACAGGGCGCTGACCAATATGCGGGCAAACATAGCTAGTGGCAGGGGAAGCCCATGGCGTGGCGCGAATCGTGCGCGGCGTCATGCAGGGCGGACGTCTGCACATGACCGGCAATCGTGACGATTGCGAGGCCGATGAAGGCAGACAGCACGATGGCGGCGACATTTGCCGAAATCGATGTCCGGCTTTGGGTCTGGGCAGTCATCCAATTCTCCGTCGTATCACCCGACAACGATATTTCCCGGTTGCGCGGCAGGTTTCCTGGCTCACGGTTACCGGCCCATTTTGCGCTCGCCTTCCCGGTTGCCTGTCCAGTGGCTTTCGAGCGCGGCCAACCGCTTACAGTTGCGGGGACAGCTCCGGACTTGATCTGCCGATCGCACCGGATTCCCTATTATGCCCCTCCCCCTCGGGCTCGGGGCGCCAAGCCCGCAAGCATTAGCCCTATGAGTCGAACGGCGTCAAGCGTCCGTTCCGGCTGCGGACGCAAAGGCCGGCAGCCGGCCCTGCCGGCCGGCAACAATGCTTGACGGTTTCCGGGGCCGCAATTAGGGTCAATTCTTTTTTCTCCGGGCATCCGCCGCCCCGGCGACCGGATGTCCGGCCGCGAAATTCAAAGGAATAGCGCCATTTCGGCGCTGAAATTGGGGGGCAGAATGAAAGAAGGGAAGCACGATGGCGGCGCAGCCTGACATCGCAACCGGCCGGCTCTCGCAACCGGAATACGCGCGGAATTTCGGCGACATCGAGCCGCCGCTGACGCCGCAGCAGGCGCCGATCGAGGCGAGCCGCTGCTACTTCTGCTACGACGCGCCGTGCATCGAGGCCTGCCCGACCGGCATCGATATCCCGAGCTTCATCCACAAGATCGCCTCGGACAATATCCGGGGCGCGGCCCTGGACATCCTGCAAGCGAATATTTTCGGCGGCGCCTGCGCCCGGGTCTGCCCGACCGAGGAGTTGTGCGAGGAAGTCTGCGTGCGCACGGCGCAGGAGGGCAAGCCGGTCAATATCGGCCTGCTCCAGCGCTATGCCACCGACCGGTTCTTCGAGGGCGGCGAGCAGCCCTTCGAGCGCGCCGCGCCGACCGGCAGGCGCATCGCCGTCGTCGGCGCCGGGCCGGCCGGCATGAGCTGCGCCCACGGCCTCGCCCGGCTGGGCCACGAGGTCACGGTCTACGAAGCGCGCGACAAGGCCGGCGGGCTCAACGAATACGGCATCGCGGCCTACAAGATGATCGACGATTTCGCCCAGCGCGAACTGGACTTCATCCTGGCGGTCGGCGGCATAACGCTGGAGCCCAACCGGGCGCTCGGCGCCGATATCTCCCTTGCCGGGCTGCGCCGCGACTACGACGCGGTCTTCCTGGCGACCGGCCAGGCCGGCGTGAAGGCGCTGGAGATCGAAGGGCAATCGCTCGGCGGCGTCCGGCCGGCGATCGACTATATCGCCGAGTTGCGCCAGGCCGGGGATCTGTCGGCCCTGCCCGTGGGACGCAGGATCGTCGTGATCGGCGGCGGCAACACGGCGATCGATATCGCCGTCCAGACGAAGCGGCTCGGCGCCGAGGACGTCACCATCTGTTACCGCCGCGGACCCGACGAGATGGGCGCGACCTGGCACGAGCAGGAGGTCGCCCAGACCAGCGGCGTCAAGATCAAGCACTGGGTCCGGCCGGTGCGGCTGCACGGCGAGAACGGCCATGTCAGCGGGATCGAACTGGAATACACGACGCTCGGCGACGACGGCCGGCTGGCCGGCGCCGGCGACACCGCCATTCTGCCGGCGGACAGCGTCTTTACGGCGATCGGCCAGGTGCTGATTGCCGATCCGCTGGCCGAAGGGTCGAGCGAGCTACTGGACCTTCGCGACGGCCGCATCGCGGTGGACGAGGAACTTCAGACGTCCCTGCCCGGCGTTTTCGCCGGCGGCGACTGCATCGACGGACTCGATCTGACCGTGCAGGCGGTGGAAGACGGCAAGATCGCCGCCCGCGCGATCGACCGGCTCCTGAGCCGATAACCGGAAGGCAAAGACAATGGCCGACTTGCGTTGCAATTTCGCCGGAATCGAATCGCCCAACCCCTTCTGGCTGGCCTCGGCCCCGCCGACGGACAAGTACTACAATGTCGAGCGCGCCTTTAAGGCCGGCTGGGGCGGCGTGGTCTGGAAGACCGTCGGCGAGCCGATCGTCAACGTCTCGTCGCGTTACGGTGCGGTCGAGCACAACGGCTCCCGGATGGCCGGCTTCACCAATATCGAGCTGATTTCCGACCGGCCGGTCGAAGCCAATCTGCGCGAGATCAAGCAGATCAAGCGGGAGTGGCCGGACCGGGCGCTGGTCGTCTCGCTGATGGTGCCGTGCGACGAGGAAAGCTGGAAGACCATCCTGGCCGATGTCGAAGACACCGAGGCCGACGGCATCGAGCTCAATTTCGGCTGCCCGCACGGCATGTCCGAGCGCGGCATGGGCTCCGCCGTAGGCCAGGTGCCCGACTATGTCGAGATGGTCGCGGCCTGGTGCAAGAAGCACACGCGGATGCCGGTCATCGTCAAACTGACGCCCAACATCACCGATATCCGCTATCCGGCGCGCGCGGCCCGCAAGGGCAACGCCGATGCGGTCTCCCTGATCAACACGCTGGCTTCCATCATCGGCGTCGATCTCGACACGATGGCGCCCGAACCGATCGTCAACGGCAAGGGGACCCATGGCGGTTTTTGCGGGCCCGCGGTCAAGCCGGTCGCCCTGCGCATGGTCGGCGACCTGGCGCGCGATCCGGAATGCCGGGGCATGGCGATTTCCGGCATCGGCGGCATCTCGACCTGGCGCGACGCGGCGGAATTCATCTCCCTGGGGGCCGGCACGGTCCAGGTCTGCACCGCCGCCATGCACCGCGGTTTCAAGATCGTCGAGGACATGGTCGACGGCCTGTCGAACTGGATGGACGAGAAGGGCTACCGCACCCTGTCGGACTTCCAGGGCGCTGCCGTCGGCAACTATGTCGAATGGGGCGAGCTCGACATGAATTACGAGATCGTCGCCCGCATAGACCAGGACCTGTGCATCAAGTGCGGCCTGTGCCACGTCACCTGCGAGGACACCTCCCACCAGTCGATATCGGCCCTGCGGATCGACGGCGAACGGCGCTACGAGGTGATCGACGAGGAATGCGTCGGCTGCAACCTCTGCATGTATGTCTGCCCGGTCGACGGCTGCATCACCATGGAGCCGGTCGACAACGGCAAGCCCTATGTGACCTGGGCCGACGACCCGAGGAACCCGGCCAACCGGGTGCAGGCTGCGGAATAAGCCGCGGGCGACCCCGGCAGCAGTCGGCTATTTCTCCGCGCCCTACTCCGCCGCCTCGCGCATCACCGCGACCGGCCGGGCCAGATCGTGCTTGATTTTCAGGGCCTCGTAATAGGGCGCGAAGGGCGGCCGGTCGATGTAGCGGCCGGCGCCGCGGGTTACGCGCACATCGCCGTCGTCCCAGACCAGCTTGCCCTGGCTGAAGGTCTTGACGTTGATGCCGGTGACCTCCATGCCCTCGAAGATGTTGTAGTCGACCCGCTGGTGGTGGGTCTCGACCGAAATCGTCCGGCTGCGCGCCGGGTCCCAGATCGCCAGGTCGGCGTCGGCGCCGGCGGCGACCGCGCCCTTGCGCGGATAGATGTTGAAAATCTTCGCCGCGTTGGTCGAGGTCACGGCGACAAACTCGTTCATGGTCAGCCGGCCGGTGTTGACGCCGTGCTCCCACAGCACATGCATCCTGTCCTCGATGCCGCCGGTGCCGTTCGGGATCAGCCGGAAATCCTGCCGCCCGGCCGCCTTCTGCGGCGCGCAGAAGCAGCAATGGTCGGTCGCCGTTGTCTGCAGGTTGCCGGCCTGCAATCCGCGCCACAGCGCCGCATGATGCTCGGACGAGCGTAACGGCTCGCTCATGACGTAGGCCGCGGCGGTCGCGAAATCCGGATGGCGGTAGACGCTGTCGTCGATCAGCAGGTGGCCGGCCAGGACCTCGCCGAACACGCGCTGGCCCTCGTTGCGCGCCCGGGTAATCGCTTCCAGCGAATCGATGCACGAGTTGTGCACCACATAGAGAGGCACATCCAACACCTCGGCGATCCGGATCGCCCGGTTGGCTGCCTCGCCTTCGACCTCGGGCGGGCGCGACAGCGGATGGCCTTCCGGCCCGGTCACGCCCTGCTCGACCAGCTCGTTCTGGAGATGGAAGACGAGTTCGCCGTTCTCGGCGTGGACCGTGCAGATGGCGCCCAGCTCGCGGGCCCGGCAGAAGCTGTTCACCAGCGTCTCGTCCTCGGCCATGATCGCGTTCTTGTAGGCCATGAAATGCTTGAACGAGTTGACGCCGTGCTCGCGCACCAGCGTGCCCATATCGGCATGGACCGTATCGTCCCACCAGGTGATGGCGACGTGGAAGCTGTAGTCGCTGACCGACTTCTCCGCCCATTCCCGCCACTGTTTGTAGGCGTCCAGGATGTTCTGCTGCGGGTTCGGGATCACGAAGTCGACGATCGTCGTGGTGCCGCCGACGCAGCCGGCGGTCGTCCCGGTCTCGAAATCCTCGGACGCCACGGTGCCCATGAAGGGCAGCTGCATATGGGTGTGCGGATCGATGCCGCCCGGCATGACGTAGCAGCCGCCGGCATCGACGGTCTCGGCGCCGGCCGGGGCTTCCAGATTCTCTCCGACGGCGGCGATCCTGTCGCCGTCCAGGAGCACGTCGGCGCGGAAGCTGCGGTCGGCGTTCACGACGGTTCCGCCCCGGATCAGAATGGCCATCTCGGTCTCTCCCAACGATACCGCCGGCGCGGCCGGAAGCGGCGCCGGCGATTGGAACGAAACCCGGATTTTACGACAAACCGCGTTCCGGCGCCAGTCCGGGCGCGCAGGGTCGCAGCGGATTCTCTGGCGGGATAAAGGCCTGCCGGGCTAATATCGGCGTTTCGCACCTCGCCTGGACCGGCGAAGGATGCAGGACTTCGAAGGAGGAAGGACATGACCACTGTCAGGGCCGGTCTGATCCAGTTCGCGCTCAACACCAGCACCGACGAAAGCCCCGAGGCGATCAAGACCGGCATGGTCGAGGCCCACCTGCCGCTGATCGACGAGGCGGGCGAAAACGGGGTTCAGGTCCTGTGCCTGCAGGAGGTGTTCAACCAGCCCTACTTCTGCCCGAGCCAGGATGCGAAGTGGTACGCCGCGGTGGAGAAGATCCCGGAAGGGCCGACGACCCGGCTGATGCAGGAGTATGCGAAGAAGCATTCCATGGTCATCGTCGTGCCGATCTACGAGGAAGAGCACACCGGCATCTATTACAACACCGCGGCCGTGATCGATGCGGACGGCACCTATCTCGGCAAGTACCGCAAGGCGCACATTCCCCAGGTCGCCGGCTTCTACGAGAAATTCTTCTTCAAGCCCGGCACGTCCGGCTGGCCGGTCTTCGAGACCGCCTACTGCAAGCTCGGCGTCTATATCTGCTACGACCGGCACTTCCCGGAAGGCTGGCGCGCGCTGGCGCTCAACGGCGCCGAATATATCGTCAATCCGTCGGCGACCGTCGCCGGGCTCAGCCAGTATCTCTGGAAGCTGGAGCAGCCGGCCTCGGCCGTCGCCAACGGCGTCTATATCGGCGCCTGCAACCGGGTCGGCACGGAAGGGCCATGGAACATCGGGCGCTTCTACGGCTCGTCCTATATCGTCGATCCGCGCGGCGAGTTCCTGTGCGAGGCCAGCGAGGACAGGAACGAGCTGATCTGGGCCGACATGGACATGGAAAAGGTGCGCGAGGTGCGCAACCTCTGGCAGTTCTTCCGCGACCGCCGGCCGGAAACCTACGACATCATCTCAAGCGGCGAACACTGAGCGGCGGCTGATGCTTGCGCCGCCGGATTGCGCCTGACGGCGTCAGGTCAGGCGGCCGGTATTCGCGTAGTAGGCGCGCACGGCCTCGCGCCGCCGATGGCCGCGCGCAAACTGGCCGGGATCGTCGGCCGCCGCGCGGCGGGCTCGCGCCGTCAGGTCCGCTTCCAGTTTCGGTAAATCGAGCGCCGTCAGCGTTCCCTCGGCAACGACCGTCCGCCCGGCGACGATGAGGCCGCGGACATGGCGGCTGGTTGCGCGGGTTAGCAGAACCTCGGTTTCGTCCAGATTCTCGACCACGCTGTCTCCGGCCATGCCGGCATAGTCCAGAATGGCGATATCGGCCCGGGCGCCCGGCGCCAAGGCGCCGTAATCGCCGCTGCCGTCGATGGCCCGGAAGCCGTCGCGGAGGGCCGCCCGGAACAGCCGGGCCGGCGGCAGCTCAGGGTCCAGCCCGGCGCCGTTGTGGAGCCGCCCGGCGAGGCGCAGGTCGCGGAAATAGTCCTGGTCGTCGTCATGGGCGGCGCCGTCCAGCCCGAAGCCGAATTGCACGCCGTGGCGCAGGTAGCGCTGCACGGGCGCGAAGCCGGACCGCATCCGAAGGTTGGACGAGGTGTTGACCGAAACGGTGACGCCGCGTTCGGCCAGCAGGGCGCACTCTTCTTCCGTCAGATGCACGCCGTGCGCCACCGTGAGCCGCGGCGACAGCAGCCCGATATCGTCGAGAAAGCGCACGATGCCCTGCTCGTAGGTCGCGTCGAGCCACGCCCGCTGGCGCGGCGATTCCAGCAGGTGCATGTGAACCCGCCGGTTATGCAGGGCCGAGGCCTCGGCGATCCGCTCCAGCGTGTCGTCCCGGCACCATTGCGGGCCGACCGGACCGTACTGGACCTGGAACATCTCGCTCTCATGGGCCGCAGCGATATCCTCGACCTGCTCGACCTGACGGTGCGCCGGCGCAGCTGCGGCGAGAGCGGCCTGCATCGCCGCCCGGTCGTCGTCGTTCAGGTAAGGCAGCAAGTCCTGCTGGTCGCCGTAGACCCACGGGTTGCGGTCGCGCACCGGGCAGGAAAAGGCGACCCGGATGCCGACCTCGGCGGCGGCGCGGGCGACGCCGTCCGCCTCGCTTTCGAGACGATCGACGGCGAGCGAATTGTGGCAGTGCACGGTCGCCCCGATGCCGGCGAGCGCCATGCGGCCGAAGGCGACGGCGGCTTCGAGCCGCGGATCGAGCGGCAGGCGCAGGAAGGAGGCGATCCAGCATTCCAGGGCGTCGTCGCAACCGCCCAAGGCGAGCGGGAGGACGCCGTAGCCGTGATCGTGGGCGTTGACCATAGCCGGAAGGGCGATCCGGCCGTCGCGCGGCGCACCGTTTGAGTCGGCGATCCCCGCGATCCGGCCGTCGGCGATCGTCAGCTCGGCGTTGCGCAGCGCCGGCGCCCGGCCCGGCTCCGCCAGCAGGCGGCCGACCGCAAGGCCCCGCGTCATCGGCCGTCCGGACCGGAATCGCCGGACAGGCCGGCCAGGTCGCGCCCGAGATGCTCCGCCATGACCCGCGCGGCCACGGTCGGACTGCGCTCGGACGGCGCGAGCAGGCACAGGCGCAGTTGCGACAGCCGCTCATTTTGGAGCGGCACGGCAACCAGCCGCCCCTCGGCCAGCTCCTCGACGAAGCCGAGCCGGGTATAGAAGGCGATCCCGACGCCGCGCAGCAGCAGGCGTTTGAGCAGCGCCAGGGTGTTGGAGGTCAACACGGGCTTGTGGGCCCGCTTGAAGGTGTCCAGGCTGTCGCCGAGAAAGCCGCGGATCGAGCCGGTATTGTCCTGATAGATCAGCGGATAAGCGCCGCATTGGTCGAGCGTGACCGAACTGCGCCCGGCCAGATCGTGATCCGGCCTCATGATAGCGCGCAAGGGGCAGGGAATATTCTGCAATTCGTGGATGCCGCTGCGCCAGACCGGATCGAAGGTCAGGCCGAGATCGGCGTTGCCCCGCGCGACCGAATGCAGGATTTCGTTGGGATCGCCAGCCGTCACGCGGATCTGCACCGCGGGATGGTTCGCAATGAAGCGTGACAGCGTATCGGGCAGGAAATGCTGGGTCAGGCTGTCCAGGGTGGCGATCGCGACCTCGCCGCTGACGACGCTGCGAAGATTATCGATTTCGCCGTGCAAACGCTTGAAATCGTGCAAGGTTTCGCGCGAATGACGCAGCATGAGCTGGCCCGCCTCGGTGAGCCGCATACCGTCCGGATGGCGCTCGAACAGCGGCGTGCCGAAATAGTCCTCGATTTTCAGAATCTGCCGGTTAACTGCGGACGCCGAAATGTTCAGCCGTTCCGAGGCCCGGCGGATCGATCCCTCTTCGGCGACAGCCTCGAAATAGCGCAGCACCGCAGCGTGCATGGCGTCTTTCTCACCCGCTGCCGGTTTCCCAGGCGGCGACCACCGGATGGTCCTTGTCGGTGCGGAACGTCTCTTCCAGGCCGCCGGGCTGCCCCCAGCCTGTGACCGAATCGCCGAAAAACTCGGCGTTCACGATGGTAAAACCTTCCGAACCCGCGGGCAACTCGTCGTCGGCCCAGATCGCCTCGACCGGACAGACCGAGACGCACAGGGCGCAATCGACGCATTCGTCGGGCTGGATGTAATACATCCGGCCGCCCTCGTAGATGCAGTCGACCGGGCAGACCTGGGTGCAGACCCCGTCTTTCACGTCGATGCAGGTTTCGGCGATCACAAAGGCCATGGCGTCCGCCCCCGCGCCCGCTTAGCTGCCGGTCCAGACCGGCGCGCGCTTTTCCCGAAAGGCCAGCACGCCTTCGTCCGCGTCCCGGCTGCGCAGGGCGGCGGTCAGCGCCGGCAGACGGGCATTGCGGGCTTCGGCCAGGCCCATATGGGCCGTGTCGTAGACCGAGCGCTTGACCGCCTTCAGGCTGAGGGGCGCGCAGGCCAGGACATCCGCGACCCAGCCGTCGACGGCCGCGTCCAACCCGTCTGCCGGAACCGCCTGGTTGATCAGCCCGTAATCCAAAGCTTCCGCCGCGCCGATCCGCCGGCCCGTCAACAGCACGCTCAGGGCCAGCGCCCGCGGGATCAGGCGCGGCAGCGCCACCCTGGCGTCGAGCGGCACGCGGCCGACCCGCGGCTCGGGCAGGCCGAAGACGGCGTTCTCTGCCGCAACGACGAGGTCGCAGCCCAGCACCATCTCGAAACCGCCGCCCAGCGCCGGACCGTTGACCCGTGCGATCAGCGGAACCGAGAGGCGGCCGCCCAGGGCGATGCCGCCGAAGCCCCAGGGATCGGCGTCGGCCCAGTATTCGAGACCTTCGACGCCCTCTTCCTTCATGTCGGCGCCGGCGCAGAAGGCGCGTCCGGCCCCGGTCAGCACGACGCAACGGATACCGGCGTCGGACTCGATCCGGTCCCAGATTTCGGCGAGCGCCGCCTCCGCCGCACGGTCGATCGCGTTCAGGCGGTCCGGCCGGTTCAGGGTGACCCGGGCGACCCCGCCGGAGACCTCGAAATCGATGCTCACGCTGCCGCTTCCCGGCGGCTCTCCGCCAGGACTTCTTCGGTATGCTCGCCCAGTTTCGGCGGGGCATGACGGACCCGGAACGGCGCGTCCGACATGTCGATGGGCGACGCGACGAGCCGCACCGGCCCGCCCGCGGACGGCGCGAGTTCGACGATCATCTCATTGCACGCGGTTTGCGGGTCTTCCAGCGCGTCCGGCAACGACTTGACCGGCGCAGAGAGGATATCGACCTCGCCGAGCCGCGCCAGCCAGTGTTCGGTGCTGTTGCCGCGGAAGCTGTTGCGGAAAATCTCCTGCAGTTCCGGCCGATGGCGCTTCTGCTGCTCCAGATCGGCGTAGCGCTGATCCGCGGACAGATCCTCGAGATCGAGCGCGCGGCAGATATCCTGCAACGGGTTTTTCTTGAAGGCGCCCACCATAACGATGGCGCCGTCGGTCGTCTCGAAAACCCCGCAGAGCGGCATCGCGGCCCAGTTCAGATCCTGGCCGCGCATCATCCACGCCGCCGCTTCCTGCATCTGCATGGCGAGCATGGAATTGTAGAGCGAGACCGCAACCTGCTGGCCCCTGCCGGTCTGCTGGCGTTGCAGGAGCGCCAGTAGAATACCCTGCACCAGGTGCATGCCGGCGGCATAGTCGGCGAGCGCGGTCGGGTAGACCGAGAGCGGCAGCGCGGGATCGGCCCTCCGGTGCATGACGCCGCTCATTGCCTGGGCCAGCACGTCCTGCCCGCCCCGGTCCACATAGGGCCCTTCGAGTCCGTAGCCCGTTCCGACCGCATAGACGATGCGCGGATTGATCGCCTGCAGGCGGGCATATCCGAAACCCATGCGGTCCATGACGCCCGGGCGGAAATTGTTCACGACAACGTCGGCGGTCTCGACGAGGCGGAGAACCGCCTCCCGGTCCTCGTCGGCCTTCAGGTTCACGGCGATGCTGCGCTTGTTCCGGTTCAGGCTGGAGAACACCGGATTGTTGCCGCCGTCCGGATCGTCGCCCACGCTCCAGCGCGACAGGTCGCCCGCACCGGCGCGTTCGATCTTGATGACGTCCGCGCCGTAGTCGCCGAGCATCTGGGTGCAGCACGGCCCCATCATCACCTGGCTGAAATCCAGAACCCGCACCCCGGCGAGGGGAAGGGCCCCGGCAGCGCCGCTGCTATCCTTTACCGGCATCAGGCTGCCTCCGCGACCAGGGCATTGTCGGCCGGCCGGTCTCCCGGATCGGCGCCCTGCGCCCGCATCTGCTTCTGGATCGCGCGGACATCCGCCTCGCGCACGGTGACGCCGCTGCCCAGCGCTTGCGCTGCCGCAATGCCCACGGCCTCTCCCATCGCCATGCACGGCGGTATCTCGCGGCTCAGTTTCTGCGCCTGCGGCGTCGCCGAATAGTGGCGGCCGGCGATCAGCAACTGCTCGACGCCCTTCGGCAGCAGCGCCCGGTAGGGCGTGTAATAGTCGCGTCCGCGGCAGATGCTGTCGTGGAAATGCACCCGGTCCATCACATCGCGTTTGGTGACGACATATTCGCCGTCCAGCAGGCGGGTCTGGCGAACGCCCGTTTGCGGAGCGAAATCGACGAAAAAGGCTTTCGCGAATCCCGGCATATTTTCGCGCGCGAATTCCAGCAGCGCCTTCATGCGGCGCCGACCCTCGATTTCTGCACCGGTCAGATCGGCAATCTTCATGCCGTCGAACCCGACCATGTGCGGGCAGTTGCACCAGACGACGCCGGGCAAGGGCGTCTTGAGCCACCAATACTGCCAGCTTCCGTTGATGATGCGCTTGGCCTGGCGGTCGATTTCGGCAAATCGCTCCGGCTCCTCGAACTGGAAACGCTCCGCCTCGTCCGTATCCACGCCGCCGATGCGCGACACCGTCGTAACGATGTAGGCGCCTTCGGTGAAGGCGGCGTTTGCGCTGGCCGCGACGTCGAGGTCGCCGGTCGCGTCGATCACCACCGACCCCCGGATCGCCTGCGTTCCTTCCTTGGTTTCGACGATAACGCCGGCGGCGCGCCCGTCCTCGACGATGGTCGACTGGAACCAGCTGTGCAGGCGCAGGTTAACCCCGGCCTCCCGCACCATATCCAGCGACGCCTGCTTGAAGCCTTCGGGGTCGAAGGCGGCGGCAAAGATCACCGGGTGGGGCTTGGTGTGGGTGTGAAAGTCGAACACGCCCCAGCGCGACCACTTGCGCCACATATCCTCCGTCGCCCGGACGGCGGGATCGCGGTCGGCCTCGGACGGGTAGACGCAGAGCCCTTTCGCGTGCATCCGGTCGATGATTTCCATGGCCTGGCCGCGCACGGAGATTTCCGTGTCGTTGTGCATGTCGTCGAGCACCAGCACCATGCCGCCGGAGGCCAGCCCGCCCAGATAGGGGTAGCGCTCCACCAGGGTCACGGAAAGGCCGTTGCGCGCCGCCGAAACCGCCGCAGAAACGCCGGCCGGGCCGCCGCCGACGACAACCGCGTCGGAGGTGGCGACCACAGGCACCGCGGCTTCGGGCCGCGTTACGATGTCGGGAAGGGTCACGACGCTATCTCCGTTTTCCAGTCAAATGACATTGCCCGGTTTCCATTTCAGAACCCGCCGTTCGATTATGGTGGTCGCGGTGAAGGCTGCCACGGCCATGCCGGCGCCCAGGATCACCGTGGCGTAGAGCAGCGGCGCCCGGAAATTGTAGGTCGCCTCGATAATCAGCGAGCCGAGCCCGTAGTTCGACCCGATCCACTCGCCGACGATGGCGCCGATCACGCAGGTCGTCGACGCGATCTTGAGCGCGGCGAACAGGAACGGCAGCGAACTCTGCAGCCGGATCTTCCACAGAACCTCGGCGTCGCTGGCCGACAGCACGCGCATCAGCTCCAGCATCTGCGGACTGACCGATTTCAGGCCCCGGACCATGTTGACCAGGGTCGGGAAGAAGCAGATCAGCGCCGCGATGACGATTTTCGGCGCATAGCCGTTGCCCAGCATCAGCACGAGGATCGGCGCGATGGCGATGATCGGTATCGTGTTGACGAACACCGCAATCGGGTAGAAGGCCCGTTCCGCGAGCTGGCTGTGCACGAACCAGACAGCCAGCAGTACGGCAATCGAATTGCCGAGCGCGAAACCGGCCGCGGCTTCCATCAGTGTCGGCCAGAAGTTGATCCACAGAATCTCGCCTTCCTTCGCAAAGACCTGCAGCACTTCCACCGGGCTGGGCGCGATATAGGTCGGGATGCCGAAGCCATCGACGATGATCTGCCACGACAGCAGCAGGCAGACGGCCGCGACAATCGCCGGCGCGCGATGGCGCCAGTTCCCGGCCCGCCGGCCCGGATCGGCGGCGGTCCCGGCGGCAGCGCCCCTGCCCGCGAGTTGGCCCGCCTTCATTCCGCCACCTCGAGCAGGCTGCGCAGATGCGAGGTAATCTGCACGAATTCCAGGGTATCGCGGATGCCGAGCTGCCGCGGCTCCGGCAGATCGATGTCGGGATAGCCGCGCACCCGGCCCGGCTGGGCCGACAGCACCAGGCATTTCTGGCCGAGAAAGGCGGCTTCCGGCACCGAATGGGTCACGAACATGATGGTCGTCCCGGTTTCCCGCCAGATGCGCAGCAATTCCTCATTGAGCTTGTCGCGCGTGATTTCATCGAGCGCACCGAACGGTTCGTCCATCAGGAGCACACGCGGCTTCTGCACCAGCGCCCGGGCGATCGAGACCCGTTGCTTCATGCCGCCGGACAGTTCGTGCGGCAGGGCGCTTTCGCGGCCTTCCAGCCCGACCAGCGCCAGCAGTTCCTCCGGTTCCGCATGCCGTTCGAGCTCGACTCCGCCGCGCCGGCCGACTTCGAGCGGCAACCGGACATTGTCGAGCGCGCTGCGCCACGGCAACAATGTCGAATCCTGAAACACAAAGGCGAAATCCCGGGCTCGCCGCGATTCTTCCGGCGTCCGGCTGAACACATGGATTTCTCCGTCGCTTACAGGCACCAGATCGGCGATGGCCCGCAGCAGGGTCGACTTGCCGCATCCCGAGGGCCCCAGCATGGTCACGAAACCGCCCTGGGGCACCTCGAAACCGACTTTGTGCAACGCTGTAACGGTTCCGCCGATCCCGTCGAACCGGACAACGAGCCGGTCGACGGAGATCGCCGTAATGCCGGAACCGGACGCGACCTCCGCCACCGTAGCGTCGTTCATGTCATCCGATCTGCTTTCTGATCTTCTCGGTGCCCGCCAGAATCTCGCTCGTCATGACGTCGTTCACGGTCGGCGTCGCGCCCTTGAACTGCTTCAGGCCGGCATAGGTATCGATCTGCGCCTGCCAGTTCGCCGGGTTCATCGCCGCCCAGCCATCCTTGGCCGTCACCTTGTCGAACGAAAAGCCGAGCACACCGCCGACCGCAGCGAGTTCGCTCGCCTTGCTCAGGTTCTTGTATTCCGCAACCAGGTGATCGACGGCCGCCTTGGGATTCTTGCGGGCGTAACCCCAGCCGCGGGCCGATCCGGTAAGGAACCGCTTCAGCACATCGGCGTGCTTCGCCAGCATGTCGTCGGTCGTGTAGTAGACGTTGGCATAAAGCTGGATGCCGGCGTCCCACAGCATCATGTCGACCCGGTCCTTGCCGAGGATCTTGAGCGCGTTCGTGTTGGTCATCCAGCCGGTCACGGCCGCGACCCGCCCGGTCGTCAGCTGGGCCATGTCGCTGCCCATCTTCACGATCTTGACCTGGTCTTCGGCGATGCCGTTCTTGGCCAGCAGCGCGCGCAACAGGATCACCGCTGTCGGCTGCGTGGCGATGGTCTTGCCGATCATGTCCTTGGGCGTGCGGATCGGATTTTTCTTCAGCGAGAAATAGGTGAACGGGTGCTTCTGGTAGCCGGCCGCGAAGGCCTTGACCGGAATGCCGGCAGAACGCGCCAGCATCAGCGACGGGCTCGACGAAAGCTGGCCGGCCTGCGCCCTGCCCGCGGCAACCGAGGCCACACCGTCCACGCCGGGGCCGCCGGGCGTCACGTTAAGGTCGATGCCCAGTTCCTTGTAATAGCCCATGCGCTTGGCGACGACTTCGCCCATGATGCCGTTGCTGGCCAGCCAGCCCAGCTGCATGTTGACCTTGGCCTTGCCGGCAGCAAGGGCCTCCACGCCGATCAGGGACGACATGGCGGCAGCACCGCCCAACGCCGCGCCATACTCCAGGACTTTCCGTCGGCTGACCGAATCGGTATTTTTTTCATGCATTTCCATGGTGTTTCTCCCCTACGATGGTAGCATTTGCAATCGGGTGAGCGGCTCCGACGGTGCATGCCGGCAGAACTATGCCGGCCGTTGCACCGCGCTGGCAAGCGGCTCCGGTTTCGGTAGTGCGTTTCGGGCGCACGCGATTCCAACGGTCTGCGCCCTGCCGGCCGGACGTCCGAACGGCAGAAACGGCGGGCTCTGGCGATCTGGCCGACCTGTCGTTCATCGCAGCGGCTCTGGCGGGCAACAAGGCATGGGTGTCGCTATCGCTATCCCGATTCCAGGAATCGAACGAAGCGTAATTTGGTCGGGTGTTATCATGAAGCGCAAATTTCTGCTTCCCGCGTTGCGTTTATGGCAACACATAAGGCCGAATTTCCGGAACCTGCACAACCCCGATAAGTCCCGCGTCGTCGCCGGACAGGCGCTGCCCGTGCGGGGTGTACACTCTTTCGTGCGCACCGGGCTGGCGGATAGCCCTGCCCCTTGTGCGCCGGGCGCGCCGGTTCGATGATACGGTCCTGCCGCCCGCGGGCTTTCGGGACGGCGCCGCTGGCAGATAGAGTTTCATCCGGGAGAGTCCATCGATGGGAAGTATCACGGTCGTCGATCATCCGCTGGTTCGGCACAAACTGTCCCTCCTGCGGCGGAAGGAAACCGAATCGGCGCAGTTTCGTCTGTTGCTGAACGAGATTTCTCTGCTGCTCGGCTATGAAGTGACACGCGACCTCGAGACCGAAGACCGAACCATCGAAACGCCGCTGGCGGCGATGGAGGCGCCGCACCTGAGCGGCAAGAAACTCGTTCTGATCTCGATCCTGCGGGCGGGAAACGGTCTGCTGGAAGGAATGCTGGATCTCATTCCCACAGCGCGCGTCGGCCATGTCGGACTCTATCGCGATCCGGAAACGCTGCAGGCGGTGGAATACTATTTCAAGGTACCCGACGATCTGGGCGACCGGCCGGTCATCATGCTCGACCCGATGCTGGCGACCGGGAACTCGGCGGTCGCCGCGGTCGAGCGGATCAAGTCGGCCGGCGCCCGGCAGCTCAAGTTCCTGTGTTTGCTGTCGGCGCCGGAAGGCATCGAGGCCTTCCACGCCGCCCACCCGGATGTGCCCGTGTTCACTGCGGCCATCGACGAGCGGCTCAACGATCACGGCTATATCGTCCCGGGCATCGGCGACGCGGGCGACAGGATATACGGCACCAGATGAGCCGGCCCGGCGCGCGCCCCGGCGCGGCCGGACGCACGACCGGCGGATAGACGCAAGCGCCGTCAACAGGCCCGGACTGCGCACTCCAATCTCGATTGCGGACTCAGCCAAGTCCTACAGCACCCTGAAAGCAGTACACTTTCACGAATCCGGCCCGAGTTCGTTCCCCGGCCACCGCCGATCTTATTTTCGCGATTAACATGGTGTGAATATATTTCCTGTGGAGTGTTCTATTTTCGTTCAATTTTCTGGCCGTCCTCACTACATCGTTGATACAGTCCCGTCTTTCGGGGTGCGTTTTCCGCGAGGAGCGATTCATGGAAGGTTCGGGTCCGGTTCCGGCCCGCGGTCTCGATGGAGGCGGTCCGCCCGCGGACGGCCTGCACGAGGGCGCCGCTTTCCGTGTGCCGCCGCACAATTACGAGGCGGAGATGGCGCTGCTCGGCGCGCTGCTCGCCAACAACCGGGCCTTCGACCGGGTTGCCGACTTTCTCCAGGCCGAGCATTTCGCAGACGCGCGCCACGGCCGCATCTTTTCCGCCATCCGCAAGCTTGTCGAGATGGGCCAGGTCGCCGATCCGATCACGCTCAAGAACCTGTTCGAGAGCGACGGGTCGCTCGACGAGGTCGGCGGGGCGGATTACCTGGCCCGCCTCGCCGCCTCGGTCGTCACGATCATCAATGCCGGCGACTACGGGCGCACCGTCTTCGACCGGCATCTGCGCCGGGCGCTGATAGAAATCGGCTCCGACATCGTCAACGAAGCCTACAATATCGATCTGGATATGGACGCCCCCGCCCAGATCGAGCAGGCCGAACACCATCTCCACAATCTGGCGACTGCCGGCGATACACGGCGCGATTTCACCGCGTTCACGACAGCGCTGGGCAGCGCGATCGGCCGGGCCGAAGCGGCCTTCAAACAGGATGGCCGGATCACCGGGATCGCGACCGGCCTGCGCGACCTCGACAGCAAACTGGGCGGCCTCCAGCCATCGGAACTGGTGATCCTGGCCTCCCGCCCTTCGATGGGCAAAACCGCCCTGGGCACGAACATCGCATTCAACGCAGCCAGGGCTTATCGCGAAGAACGGGGAGAAGACGGACGGCCCGTGCGCACAAACGGCGCCGTGGTCGGATATTTCTCCCTCGAAATGTCGGCTGAAGAGCTGGCAACCCGGATCCTCGCCGAGCAATCCGAAGTCTCCTCCCATCGGATCAGGCGCGGCGAGGTTTCCGGGGACGATTTCTCCCGCTTCGTTCAGGTCTCGCAGGAATTGAACTATCTGCCGCTTTACATCGACGACAGCGCAGACCTGAACATCGCGGCCCTGCGCAGCCGCTCCCGCCGTCTGCACCGCCAGCACGGCCTGTCGCTGATCATTATCGACTATGTCCAGTTGATGCGGCCTTCGCCGGGGCAGCGGCCGGAAAACCGGGTGCAGGAGCTGTCCGAGATCACCCGGTCGTTGAAGGCGCTGGCCAAAGACCTGAACCTCCCCGTTCTGGCGCTGGCCCAGCTCTCGCGCAAGGTCGAGGAGCGCGAGGACAAGCGCCCGCAACTGGCGGATCTGCGCGAATCCGGTTCGATCGAGCAGGATTCCGACGTCGTCATGTTCCTCTATCGGGAGCAGTATTACCTGGAGCGCCAGGAACCGCCGCCGAACACCGACAAATGGACCAAATGGTCCGAGAATATGGAGCGCGCCTACAACAAGGCGGACATCATCGTCGCCAAGCAGCGCCACGGTCCGATCGGCAGCATAAAACTGCATTTCGAGCCGGAACTGACCCGATTCAGCGACCTTGCACAATCCTACCATGACGAGGCGCGCTGACCCGGAAATCGCCCCGCAGAGCAGCGGGAGCGCAGGACTGCTGACCATCGACCTGGATGCGCTCGCCGCCAACTGGCGGCTGTTGCGGGACAGGATGGGCGGCCCCCAGGCGGGAGGGGCCTGCGCCGCCGTGGTCAAGGCCGACGGATACGGCCTCGGCGCCCTCCCGGTCGCCCGGCGCCTTGCCGCCGAAGGCTGCACGACCTTCTTCGTTGCCAATGTCGAAGAGGGTATTTCGCTGCGGCAGGCCCTGCCGGAGCCCGAGATTTTCGTACTGAACGGGCTCCTGCCGGGAACGGCGGCCCTTTTCGCCCGCCACCGGCTGGCGCCCTGCCTCAACGACCCGGAGCAGGTGAAGGGCTGGCTGGCCTTTTGCACCGGGTCCTCGCCGTCGCCGGCCGCCCTGCATGTCGATACCGGCATGACCCGGCTGGGCCTCGATCCCGAAGACCTGGAGGAACTCGATCTCGACGCCGCCCATGCCCTGCCCGGCCTCGTCGTGATGAGCCAACTCGCCTGCGCCGACGAGCCGGGCCATCCGCTGAACCGCCGGCAGCTGGCCGACTTTGCGAAAATAAGGCCGCGCCTGGCTGCAGCGCGGGCCAGCCTGGCCAATTCCTACGGCCTGTTTCTGGGCAGCGACTTCCTGTTCGACCTCGGCCGGCCGGGCTATGCCCTCTACGGCGGCAACCCCACGCCGTCGGCCGGCGCCAATCCGATGCGGCCGGTCGTGCGGCTGCAAGCGCCGGTCCTGCAGCTGCGAGAAATCCGCCGCAGCCGGACCGTCGGCTACGGTGCGAGCGCCTGCACCGGCCCGCCGGCGCATATTGCAACGCTTGCCGCCGGCTATGCCGACGGCTACCTCCGCGCCATTAGCAACCGGGGGGCGGTTTTCGTCGACGGTTGCGCCTGCCCGGTGACAGGACGGATTTCCATGGATCTCCTGACTGCCGACGTAACCGACGCGCTTCGGGCAGGCATCGATATTCGCCCGGGTACACTCGTCGACCTGATCGACGACGACCATACGATCGACCATGTGGCGGAGCGCGCCGGCACGATAGGTTACGAGATACTCACCGGCCTCGGCAGCCGCTATCGCCGGCGCTATCTCGGTGCTGTCGAAGCGGCACTGCCGGAGCAGAGCGGCCCATGAATTTCCTTGCTCCGATCGGCCGCGTCTTCATTGCGTTTCTGGTCGCAACAGGACGCCTGGTCGCGTTCGCCGCCGTTTCGGTCAGCCATTGCGTGCGCCCGCCCTTCTACGGCCGGTCGATCGGCCGGCAGATGATCCAGATCGGATACTTTTCCCTGCCGGTGGTCGGGCTGACCGCAATCTTCACCGGCATGGTCCTGGCGTTGCAGTCCTATACCGGTTTTGCCCGGTTGAATGCGGAATCGGCCATCGCCACCGTCGTCGTCCTCTCGATGACGCGGGAACTGGGCCCGGTGCTCGCCGGCCTGATGGTCGCCGGACGGGTCGGCGCCGCCATTGCCGCCGAGGTCGGCACCATGCGGGTGACCGAGCAGATCGACGCCCTCGCGACCCTGTCGACCAACCCCTACAAATACCTGATCGTGCCACGCCTGATCGCCGGCGTGGCGACGCTGCCGATCCTGGTGCTGGTCGCCGACATCATCGGCGTGTTCGGCGGCTATGCGGTGAGCGTCCATTCGCTCGATTTCAACGCGGCCAACTATCTGAAGCTGACCTGGGAATTCCTGCAGCCGCTGGACGTTATCACCGGCCTTGTCAAAGCGGCGGTCTTCGGCTTTCTGATCACCCTGATGGGCTGCTATCACGGCTTCCATTCCCGGGGCGGCGCCCAGGGCGTCGGCGCCGCAGCGACCAACGCGGTGGTCTCCTCCTCCGTGCTGATCCTGGCGTCGAACTACATGCTCACAACCGCATTCTTCGGGGCCTGAGCGATGACCGCGCCGACCGGTGAAGCGAAAATCGAACTCCGCGGACTGAAAAAATCCTTCGGCGCGAAGACCGTACTCGACGGCATCGACCTGAGCGTCGGCGCAGGAGAATCCGTCGTCATTATCGGCGGGTCGGGCACCGGCAAATCGGTCACCCTGAAATGCATACTGGGCCTGTTATGGCCGGACGCCGGATCGGTACTGATCGACGGCATCGATGTAACGGCGCTTTCCGGCCGCGCGCGCGAAGCCCACACCGCGAAGATCGGCATGCTGTTCCAGGGGTCGGCGCTGTTCGATTCCCTCACAGTCTGGGAGAACGTCGCCTTTGCCCTGAAAACCCGTTCGGGCGTGTCGAATCGGGAGGCCAGGAACATCGCCCTGGGCAAGCTCGCACAGGTCGGGCTGGGATCCGACGTCGCCGCCCTGTCGCCGGCGGAACTCTCGGGCGGAATGCAGAAGCGCGTCGCCCTGGCGCGCGCCATCGCGACGGATCCGGAAATCGTCTTCTTCGACGAACCGACAACCGGCCTGGACCCGATCATGGGCGACATCATCAATCGCCTGATCGTCGACTGCGTCCGGCAGCTCGGCGCGACCGCCGTCTCGATCACCCACGACATGGCGAGCGCCCGCCGGATCGCCGACCGGATCGCGATGCTGCACGAGGGTAGGATCGTCTGGGACGGGCCGGCCGGCGACATCGATTCGAGCGGCAATGACTTTGTCGACCAGTTCGTCCACGGACGTGCCGAAGGGCCGATCGAAATGGCGGTCAGGGGGTAGGTTTGGCGAAGACGGTCACCCGCTACGTTTGCCAGTCCTGCGGCACAGTCCATCGCCGGTGGACCGGAAAATGCGACGGTTGCGGCGCGTGGAACAGCATCGTCGAAGAGATCGAGGCCGCGGCGCCGGGCGGCATCGGCGCCGGATCGCGGGCGAAAGGCCGGAAACTGGACCTCGCCAGCCTGTCGGGCGCTTCCGCCGGACCGCCGCGGCGGTCCAGCGGTATCGCCGAGTTCGACCGTGTGCTCGGCGGCGGGATGGTGCCCGGCAGCGCGGTATTGATCGGCGGCGATCCCGGCATCGGCAAATCCACGCTGCTGCTGGAGGTCGCGGCGCGGGCGGCGACGGAGTGCGCCGCCGTCTATGTTACCGGCGAAGAAGCGGTCGACCAGATCCGGATGCGGGCGGCGCGCCTGGGTGTCGCCGACGCTCCGGTCGAGCTGGCGACCGCAACCAGCGTCCGCGACATCGCCGCCAGCATGGACGCCGCGGACGGTCCGGACCTCGTCGTCATCGATTCGATCCAGACCATGTTTGTCGACACGCTGGAGGCCGCGCCGGGCACGGTTTCCCAGGTCCGGGCCTCGGCCCAGGAACTGATCCGGGCGGCCAAGAAGCGCGGCGCCGTGCTGCTGCTCGTCGGCCATGTCACGAAGGAAGGCGCCATCGCCGGCCCGCGGGTGCTCGAGCATATGGTCGATACCGTGCTCTATTTCGAGGGCGAGCGCAGCCACCAGTTCCGCATTCTGCGCGGCGTCAAGAACCGCTTCGGCCCGACCGACGAAATCGGCGTGTTCGAAATGACGGGCCGGGGCCTTGCGGAAGTCCCCAATCCGTCCGCCCTGTTCCTCGGCGAGCGGGAGGAAAGCGGCGCGCGGGCAAGCGGCGCGGCCGTTCTGGCGAGCATGGAAGGCAGCCGGCCGCTGCTGGTCGAAATCCAGGCGCTGGTCGCTCCGGCAACTTTCGCCGCGCCGCGCCGCGCCGTAATCGGCTGGGACGCTGCGCGTCTGCACATGGTGCTCGCCGTGCTCGAAGCCCGGTGCGGGCTTGCTCTGGCCGGACGCGACGTTTATCTCAACGTTGCCGGAGGGCTACGGGTCGCCGAACCGGCCGCAGACCTCGCCGTCGCCGCAGCGCTGGTTTCGTCGCTGACGGACAGCCCGATGCCGGACCGTGCCGTGGTATTCGGCGAAATCGGCCTGTCGGGGGAGATCAGGGCAGTCAGTCAGATGGACAACCGGCTGAAGGAAGCTGCCAAACTCGGTTTCGAAAGCGCCATCGTGCCGAAGCGGCAGGCCCGCGCCGGGGAAAACAGCGATCCTCGCAACGGCTTGAGGCAGAAATCGATCGGCCATCTTGCCGAACTGTTGCCGCTGTTCGAAACGCCGGCCGGGCAATCCGGTATCCGGGCCGGAAGCCGAGGCCGCGGGTGAACCCGACCTTACTGGACTTCGTCGTAATCGGCGTGGTGCTGTTGTCCACGATCCTGGCGTTTATCCGCGGTTTCACGCGCGAAATGTTCAGCCTGCTCAGCTGGGTCGGCGCTGCGGCGGCCGCCTGGTTCCTGCTGCCGTATACGGAGCCCTTTGCTCGGCAGGTCGTCGACGACGTGCTGGCTTCCCGGATTATCGCCGCGGTCATCGTCTTCATCGTGGTGCTGTTTACCATTACGTTCGTCAGCGCGCCGATCGCCGGCCGGGTTCGCGACAGCCATTTCAGTTCTATGGACCGGCTGCTGGGCGGGCTGTTCGGAGTGGCCCGCGGGGCTGTGCTGATCGTCCTGGGCTATGTCGTGCTGATTTTGTTTTATCCGAAGGACAGCCAGATCTCCTGGATGCGCGATGCGGTCTCCAAACCCTACCTGGAACAGGGGTTGGACATAGCCGAAAGGCTGCTGCCGGAGGGCGTGATCCAGTCGGGCCGCAAAGCGGCGCAGGGCTTGCGCACCGGCGCCGAGATCAAGAAAAAAATCGACGATGCCGGAAAATCGGGCGACGAACGCTCCAAAAAAGATGGCGCACAGTAGCGCCCCGCCGGATGCGGCAGCCCCCGGGCATGCGCCGATACCGACGACGAATCCGTTCGACGACGACAAGCTGCGCGAGGAATGCGGGGTCTTCGGCGTTTTCGGCCATGTGGATTCCGCCGCGCTGACGACCCTCGGGCTGCACGCCCTGCAGCACCGCGGACAAGAGGCCGCCGGCATCGTCGCCTACGACGGCGAGCATTTTCACATGCACCGCGCGAAGGGCCAGGTCGGCGATACCCTGAACGCGCCCGACGTGATCGCCCGGCTCCCGGGGCACCTGGCGATCGGCCATGTCCGCTATTCGACGACCGGCGACAGCATCATGCGGAACGTCCAGCCGCTGTTCGCGGATTTCGCATTCGGCGGCTTGGCGGTGGCGCAGAACGGCAACCTCACCAACGCCCGTGCGCTGCGCGCCGCGATGGTCCGGGAAGGCCGGCTGTTCCAGTCGACCACCGACACCGAGGTGATCATCCACCTTGTGGCCAAGAGCGGGAGCGACACGCTCGTCGGCCGCGTCACGGATGCGATCGGCCATCTGGAAGGCGGCTATGCCCTGGTGCTGATCAGCCGGAAAAAGGTGATCGGCGTGCGCGATCCGCTCGGCCTCAGGCCGCTGGTTCTCGGCAAGCTCGACAACAGTTTCGTCCTCGCGTCGGAAACCTGCGCGCTGGATATCATCGGCGCAGATTTCGTGCGTGACATCGAGCCCGGCGAAATGGTGGTGCTGGACGATAACGGCATCGACAGCCTGCGGCCCTTCCCGCGGCGGCCGAGCCGATTTTGCATCTTCGAATATATCTATTTCGCCCGGCCGGACAGCAGGGTCGAAGGGCGCGGCGTCTACAGCACGCGCAAGGCCATCGGCGCCGAGCTGGCCCGGGAAGCCGGCGTGGACGCCGATGTCGTGGTGCCGGTGCCCGATTCCGGCGTGCCGGCGGCCATGGGCTATGCCGAAGCGGCCGACCTGCCCTACGAGCTCGGCATCGTCCGCAATCATTATGTCGGGCGGACCTTCATCGAGCCGGCGGACCAGATCAGGCATCTCGGCGTCAGGCTGAAACACAACCCCAACCGCGATGCGCTGGACGGCAAGCGGGTGGTGCTGGTCGACGACAGCATCGTCCGCGGCACGACCTCGACCAAGATCGTCGAGATGATTCGCAATGCGGGCGCGCTTGAGGTCCATTTGCGCATATCCAGCCCGCCGACCGGCTATTCCTGCTTCTACGGCATCGACACGCCGGAACGCGACAAGCTGCTGGCGGCCCGGCACAACGTCGCGGAAATGGCGGCATTGATCGGCGTCGACTCGCTGGCCTTCCTGTCGATCGACGGGCTGCACCGGGCGATGGGCGAGGCTGCGGGGCGTAACGTGGCCGCGCCGCAGTTTTGCGACGCCTGTTTTACCGGCGACTACCCGACAGGCCTCACCGACTTCGAGGACGGATCGATCGGCAACGAGCTCTCGCTGCTGGAAGAGGACGTCTGAAGCCGTGGGCGCCCTGGACGGCCGGATCGCGCTGGTCACCGGCGCGTCGCGCGGCATCGGCGCCGCGGTGGCAGAGCGTTTCGCGGCGGAAGGCGCCCGTCCGATCCTCGCCGCCCGGACCGCCGGCGCGCTGGAAGAGATCGACGACCGGATTGCCGCGGCGGCCGGGGGCGCCAAGGCGACTCTGGTGCCCGTCGACCTCGCCGACCACGACCGGATCGACGAGATGGCCGGGGCGATCGCCGAACGGTTCGGCCGGCTCGATATCCTGGTCGGCAATGCCGCCGTGCTGGGCGGCCTGGCGCCGCTCGCCCATGTCGAACCGGTGCGCTGGGCGGAGGCCATCGACGTCAACCTCACCGCCAACTGGCGCCTGATACGGGCGTTCGAGCCGCTGCTCCGCCAGTCTCCCGCCGGCCGGGCGATTTTCGTGACCAGCGGCGTGACGCGCGGGGCTTTTCCCTATTGGGGACCCTACGCTGCAAGCAAGGCGGCACTGGAAGCGCTGGTCCGGACCTGGGCGGCGGAGATCGAAAAAACCACGATCCGGGCCAACATCGTCGACCCCGGCGTCGTGCGGACGCGGATGCGCGCCGAAGCCATGCCGGGCGAAGATCCGGCGACGTTGCCGCCGCCGGAGAGCATCGCCGGAATTTTCGTCGAGCTGGCGTCGGAGGAGTGCCGGCGCAATGGGGAAACGCTTTTCGTGTGACCGGCCGTCAGGCATTTTCCGCGTAAGGGTTCTTCCCTTTTCGCAGGTGCAGCCGCAGGGGCACCCCGTCGAGACCGAACGATTCGCGCAAGCCGTTGGCGAGATAGCGCAGATAGCTGTCCGGCAGGTCCGCCGGCTTGTTGACGAAGAGCGCGAAGGTCGGCGGCCTTGCCTTGACCTGGGTGGCATAGCGGATCCGAATCCGGCGGCCGTTCACCAGCGGCGGCTGGTGCGCTTCCTGCATCGCCTCGATCCATCGGTTGAGCGCGCCGGTGCCGACCCGGCTGTTCCACGCCGCATCGATCTGAAGCACCGCCCCCATCAGCCGGTCGATCCCCTGCCCGTCCAGGGCGGAAATACAGGCGAGCGGAACGCCGCGCAGCTGGCTGAGCGATTTCTCCAGGCTTTCGACAATCTGGCGGCGCAGCCTCTGCGGTTCCGACACCATATCCCACTTGTTCGCGGCGATCGCCAGGCCGCGGCCTTCCTCTTCGACCTGCCGGGCGATCGTCAGGTCCTGCTTCTCGATGCCGTGCCCGAAAGCCTGGACCGTCCGGGCGTCGATCATCAGGACGACGATGTCGGCGAAACGGATCGCACGCCAGGTATCCATGACCGAGAGCTTTTCGAGCGAACCGTCCACTTTCGCCCGGCGCCGGACCCCGGCCGTGTCGATGAGCCTGATCGCCCGGCCATCCTCCCGATCCGGCCATCGCCAATCGAACGAGATAGCGTCGCGGGTGATTCCGGGTTCCGGGCCTGTCAACACGCGCTCTTCGCCGATCAGGCAGTTGAACAATGTCGATTTGCCGGCATTGGGGCGCCCCACGATGGCGAGCGACATCGGCCGGTCGGCGACGTCCGGAGCGGCGCTGTCCCCGTCCCCGGCCGGCATTTCCAGATACGGCGCCAGAGCGTGCCGCAGATCGCCCATGCCCAGCCCGTGCTCGGCAGAAATGGCAAGCGGTTCGCCCAGTCCGAGGCCGAAAGCGTCGAGCCGGCCCGATTCCGCGTCCCGGCCTTCGCACTTGTTGGCGAGCAGCAGAACGGGCGTGCCGGCGCGGCGCAGCAGATTGGCAAAATGCCGGTCGTCCGGCGTAACGCCGGCCCGTGCGTCGATCAGGAACAGCGCGACGGCCGCATCCTCCAGCGCACGGAGCGCCTGCGCGGCCATCCGGCCTTCGATCGCGCCGGACGCAGCCTCTTCGAGTCCGGCCGTGTCGACAACCGAGAAATGCAGGTCCTGCAGGCGCGCCGACGCTTCCTTGCGGTCGCGGGTCAGGCCGGGGGTATCGTGCACCAGGGCGGCGCGACGGCCGACCAGCCGATTGAACAGGGTGGATTTTCCGACGTTCGGCCGGCCGACAATCGCGACCCTCGCCGCTTCGGCGGCCATTAACGCAGGGCGGTCAGGCGACCGCTGTCGTCCAGAAACAGAATCGTGCGCTGCGCGATCGCCGGTGGGATGAACACCCCCTCGTTGAGGGGTATCCAACCGATGACTTCGCCCGTATAGGGCGAGACGGCCAGTGCCTCGCCGTGGGAACCTGCAACGATCAGGCGGTCGCCGGCTAGCACCGGCCCGGTCCAGAACGGCCGGCCCTCGAATAGATGTTCGTCGTCGGTAAACCGGTCCAGCGGGATCGCCCAACGGACCCGGCCGTCGCTGCGCCTGATTGCCGCCACCACCGCATGGCTGGTGAGCACAAACACATAGTCGCCGGCGGCCCATGGCGTTTGCACGCCGCTCAATTCGATATCCCATAGGCGGCGGCCGGAGCCCAGTTCGATCGCCGCGAGCCGACCGGCGTTGCTCAAGGCAAAAACCACACCGCGGTCGATAACCGGACTGGCTATCACGGCGCCGAGGCCGCTCACCGGATCGCTGCGCCGGCCGGTGCCCAGGTTTTCCGTCCAGATAGACCGGCCGGTTTCCGCCCGCAGCGCAACCACTTCGCCGGTAGACTGGGGAGCGACCACGACGCCTTCGTCCACGGCCGGTGCGCCTCCGCCCAGAATACCGGTCAGGGCAGCGACGCTGTCATAGCTCCACAGCTTTTTTCCATCCTTCGTATCGAATGCGATCACAGAATTTTCCGTGGTGACGACGAACAAACGTCCGTCTCTCACGGCAGGCGCCGAACGCACGGGCGCACCTGTATTGCGGCGCCAGAGCACCCTGCCGCTTGCCGCATCGATGGCGAGAACCTCGGCGGCGCCGGTCGCGGCAACGATCTGCCCGTCGTGATAGGCGATCCCGCCTCCGACATCGCCGTCCCGCTCTTGCCGCGGCAAGATCGACCGGGACCAAAGCCGCCGACCTGTCTTCAGGTCGAAAGCCCGGACTCTGCCGGATGAATCCATTGTGAAGGCCCGGTTGCCGCCGGTTACCGGCTGCGCCAGGAGCCGTCGGCTCGTGGAGAGGGACAACAGGCCCTGGCGCTCCGAACCGGACCCGGCCCTGACCGACCAGACCTTGCGCGGATCCTTGCCGAGCGCCAGATGATGCATGGCGTGGTTCGGATAACCGGCATGCTGCGGCCAGGCGGCGTTCGGAGTCGGCCGGGGCAGGACGATCCGGACATCCGATATTCTTATGTCGGCCCTGAGAATGCCGGCGGTCGGAAGGACGGCAAGGCGCCGGCCCTGCAGCGGCGGATCGTCGGAACTTACAAGATTCTTGATTGCGTCGCAGCCCGCGGAGGCCAAACCGGCCGCCACGGCCAACGCAAATTTGAACTTCCTCATTCCGTTCACCCGTCGGCCGACCCGTCCGCCACCCTGCGAACGCTCAGGACTCGTCCAGCATCGATAGCATCTCGCGAGCCCGCTTCTGTAGCGTGCCCGGCGCTCCGTTGTCTTCCGCCAATTGTTTGAACATACGCTTGGCATCGCCGTTCCGCCCCGCCTTGCGATGATAATGGGCGATAAGTTCCTGCGCCGTGTAGCGCCATGTCCCGCCGGCAGCGGCGAGCGGTTTCAACCGGGCGATCGCCTCGTCCGGACCGGCGCTGTCAAGGGCATTCAGGCCCCACAACAACGTACCGAGATCGCGGAATTCCGGCGCCAGCCTATCGTCGTCGGCAAGCTGGAGATAGAGCGCCGCGGCAGCTTTCGAATTGCCGGATTTTCCCACCAGTGCGGCCTGGCGCAACCGGGCAAGCGCCGCGTAGCCGCCATCGGTTTCCCGGGCCAGCTTGTCGAAGACCTTTCCGGCCTCGCCATTCTTCCCGCCGGCCGCGAGTGCGGCAGCTGAGGCGAACTCCACACTCTGCGCCTCCTGCACACTGCGGATATTTCCCTTGTACCATTGCCAGCCCGCGACGCTGCCGATCGCCAGAATCGCGCCGCCGACGAAATACTGCCCGTATTTTTTCCAGGTCTGGAGATACCGCTCCTGCTTGAGCTCTTCATTCACTTCCTGAATGAAGAGCTCTTCCTCGCGGTCGATATCCGTTTCCGGCGCGCCGCCGCCGCCATCCCGTTTGCGCTTGCGTGCCAACGATTGTCGCTCCTACGGGGCGTCGCCGAAAAAGGCCACGCGCCATCCCGCTGCCCGCGCACCGGACCGGAGAGCGCGGCCCCGGGAAATATTGGCTGCACAGGACGGCGCCCGACCGCCCGCGTTTCCATGAACGGGAATATAGTAGGGCCGCGCCGGTACAAGATAAACCGCGACAGGGGCGCGCGGCGGCGGCGGTCGAATCTGTTGAACACAGAGGCAACGGAAGCGATAATCCCCGGCCCGGGCCAAAGGCTCGACCATCGTCGCGATGACGCAACGCAAGAGTGACCTCTCCGAATGCCCCGGCCCTTTCGCCGCCTCTCTGCCCTGCCTGTAGCCCTGCTTTTGAGCGGTCTGGCCGGTTGGTCGCCTCCGGCCGCAGCGCAATGGTCGGTCGGCGACTGGACAGGGAATTCCTACATCGACCGCGACGGCGGTTTCAGCCACTGCATCATGTCGGCAAAATACAACAGCGGCATCACCCTCTATTTCCTTCTTTTTCGCAATCACGATCTGTTCATCGGCGTATCTGCACCGGACTGGTCGCTCAACCCGCATAGTCCCTACACGATGACCCTGGCGATCGACGGCAAGGTGATCCGTTCCGCCCCGGGCGCGGTGCTTCGGTACGATACGAAACGGCTGTGGCTGGCGCTGGGCAAGGACGGAAAGACGCGGGAACAGCTGCGCCGGGGACTGAAACTCCGCTTGCTGCAAGGCAAGCGCGATTACGGGTTCCGGCTCACCGGAACTGCCCGTTCCCTGAAACGGCTCGAGCGATGCGTGCAGATGGGCAACAAGTCGGCGCCGCAGAAAAAGCCTGCGAAACCGCCGCCGCCGAAGCCGGCGTCGAAGCCGAAATCGGGATAGAGTCAGTCCGCTTCCGGCTCCGGGCGGGCGGTGAGCAGGCGCGGCGCCCGGTAATACAAGGCATTCCCGGAAGGCAATCCCGGCGCTTCGGGGGGTACGCAATTCGGCCGGCCGCAACGATCGGCCGACGGACCTTGCCGCATTTTGCCGGCGCAACCGGCGCCAGCGGTTGACGGCGCCGCCGGAACGCTGTAGACGCCGCGCCCATGACTGCGATTCGCACATCGGGCCAGTGGTGGCGGCGCGCCGGAACGGCGGCTGCTTCGGGTTGAACGTGCCTCGCATTCGAACCCGCAACAGGGCCGCCCCGGAAGGAGAGCGGCCTTTTTCGATCCTGCGGTTCTCTTCCCGACTCCCATTCGCACCAGGAAGAGACAATGCTCGCAATCGAACTTCGAAAATCACCTGTTTCCGCCGGCGGCCGTCGGCCGGTCGAGTTTTCGCCTGACGGCCCGATCGCCGGAATTACCGTCGCGCGGACGACCGCCGAAGTCGATGGCGCGTCCGCGATCGCCGACCTGATCGACCGTCTGGACGAAGCCAGGGGCGGCGTTTTCACCAGCGGTTTCGAGTATCCGGGGCGCTACTCCCGCTGGGATACGGGCTTCGTCGACCCGCCCATAGCCGTTACCGTAGAGCGCAACCGTATCCGCGCCGAGGCCCTGAACGAGCGCGGCGCCGTCCTCGTCCCGGTGGTGCGCAGGGCTCTCGAGAACGCCGATTGTCTCGATATCGAGGTCGTTTCCGACACCGCGGTCGAGGCCAGTCCCATACCGGACAGCAGTGCCTTCTTCGAAGAGGAACGGAGTAAACAGGCCAGCGTTTTCACGGCCTTGAGGGAAATTCTCGCAGCGTTCCGCACCGATAAGGACAGCCATCTGGGCCTCTATGGCGCGTTCGGCTACGACCTCGCTTTCGCCTTCGATCCCATTCGATTCAATTTGGAACGGCCCGGAGAACAACGCGATCTGGTGCTTTACCTGCCCGACGAATTATTCGTTGTCGACCGCCGCGCCGGGTCTGCCTATCGCCTCCGTTACGAATTCGAATTCGAAGGCAAGAACACTTTCGGGCTGCCGCGCGACGGCGCGGCAATGGCCTATCGGCCGGACCGCACCGGCGGGCAGTGTACGGACCGCCGTCCGGGCGAGTATGCGGACCTGGTGCGCAAGGCGCACCGCGAGTTTCGCAAGGGTAATTTGTTCGAAGCCGTTCCCGGCATGCTGCAAACCAGGCCCGCGCCGGAACCGCCCTCAGCAATTTTTCGACGGCTGTGCGAGACCAATCCCTCGCCCTACGGCTTTTTCCTCAATCTGGGCGGCGGCGAATATCTGGTCGGCGCCTCGCCGGAGATGTTCGTGCGGGTTACCGGCGACCGGGTCGAGACCTGTCCGATTTCCGGGACCATACGGCGCGGCGCCACGCCGATGGAGGATCACGCGCAAATTCGCCGGCTGATCAATTCGGCCAAGGACGAATCCGAGTTGACGATGTGCACCGATGTGGATCGCAACGACAAGTCCCGCATCTGCGCGCCGGGCAGCGTCAGGGTGATCGGGCGGCGTCAGATCGAAGTGTATTCGCGGCTGATCCATACCGTCGATCATGTCGAGGGAAGGCTGCGCCGGGGCTTCGATGGGTTGGACGCCTTTCTTACGCACATGTGGGCAGTTACGGTCACCGGCGCGCCCAAACTTGCAGCCATGCAATTCATCGAGGACAACGAAAAATCGCCTCGCCGCTGGTATGGCGGAGCCGTCGGCGCGTTCGGCTTCAACGGCAACGTCAATACCGGCCTTACCCTCCGGACGATCCGCATTGCCGGCGGCCGGGCGGAAATCCGCGCCGGCGCCACACTGCTGCACGATTCCGTCCCGGAAGAGGAGGAGGCGGAAATTCATTTGAAAGCCTCGGCCCTGATTGCAGCGATTTCCGGAGAAGAGCCGGCGGCGCCGGTCTCGCTGCGGGCAGCCGCCGCCGCGCCGGCGGGCGCGGGCATGACGGTCGCCATGATCGACCACCGGGATTCGTTTGTGCACACGATCGCAGACTATTTCCGGCAGACCGGCGCCCGTGTCGTGACCCTGCGCGCCCTTGCCGGGGCCGGCTTTACCGACGGGACAGCCCTGCGCGATCTCGACCCCGATCTGGTCGTCATGTCGCCCGGTCCCGGAACGCCGGCTGATTTCCGGGCCGGCGAAACGCTGGCTTTGCTGGACGACCTGAAAGTGCCCGTATTCGGTGTCTGCCTCGGCCTCCAGGCGATTGTCGAATTCTGCGGCGGCGAACTGAGCCTGTTGCCGGAACCGTGCCACGGCAAGGCTTCCGACATCCGGTGCAGCGGTACCGGCCTGTTCGACGGCCTGCCCCGGCGCCTGACCGTCGGGCGTTACCACTCGCTGCATGCCCGCATCGACGCCGTGCCTGCCGAACTCGCGGTCACGGCGGAGGCCGACGGCGTCGTCATGGCGATCGAACACCGGTATCGGCCGTGGCGCGCCGTCCAGTTCCATCCGGAATCTATTCTGAGCCTGGGGGGAGAAGCCGGCCTCGCCATTATCCGGAACGCGGTGCGGCTGGCGCGCTCCTCGTGGCCGGAACAGCCGGGCAAGGCGGCCTGATTCGAAGCCGCCACGGCGGCCTCGAAGGCCGAAGCCGGAGGAAATGGCGCGGATCGCCGCGAACGGCGCCGGACTCTTCCGCAAAATTCGGTTCGAGGACAACCCACCGAACCGACCGGTTCGCCGAAGTCCGGATAGCCGTCCGGGCGTTGCAGACCATACGAACCGTTGCATGGCCCCGCCAGCGTGCTCCTCATACTTGAATTTCGATTCCCTCTGTTGCAAAACCGGCAGGTAGCGCGCTAATTTCCGGCTAGAGGAGAGATGGGGCGATGCTGCTGGCTCGACTGTTGGACAAGTGCGTGTCCGCCGGCCAGCTGACATTTGTGGACGCTGCCGGGGCACGCCAGACGATCGGACACCGGCGCCGCGACGGGCCGGATGTGACGGTGCGGATACATGACCGCGCCGGCCAACGCCGATTGCTCTTCAATCCGAAGCTTGCGTTCGGCGAACTCTATATGGACGGCCGTCTGACGATCGAGCAGGGCTCGCTTTACGACCTGCTCGATCTGCTGTGCAGCGCCGTCAGCGAATTCGAGGAGAAGACCTGGATCGGCCGGACCGGCATTGCCTGGGGCCGGGTTACGCGCCGTCTCCGGCAATACAACCCGGTCAGCAAGGCCCGGCGCAACGTCGCGCATCACTACGATCTGTCAGGCAGGCTCTACGACCTGTTCCTGGACGAAGACAAGCAATATTCCTGCGCCTACTTCAACAGCGACAGCGACAGCCTGGAAGAGGCGCAAAACAACAAGAAACGCCACATCGCCGCCAAACTGCTGCTGGAACCGGGCCAGAAGATTCTGGACATAGGGTGCGGCTGGGGCGGATTGGCGCTTTATCTGGCGCGGGAAGCCGAAGCCGAAGTGACCGGCCTTACCCTGTCGGCCGAGCAGCATGGCGTTGCCGAGAAACGTGCCGGCAAGGCAGGGCTCGCCAGAAAAGTCCGCTTCCGCCTGCAAGACTACCGCGAAGAGCGGGAAACCTACGACCGCATCGTCTCCGTCGGCATGTTCGAACATGTCGGCGTAACCCACTATCGGGAATTCTTCGGCAAACTGCGCTCGATGCTGAAGGAGGACGGCGTCGCCCTGCTCCACACCATCGGACGGGCCGGCCCGCCCGGATCGACCAACCCGTGGCTGGCGAAATATATCTTCCCGGGCGGCTATACCCCGGCCCTGTCCGAAATCATGTCGGTCGTCGAGAAGGAAGGGCTGTGGGTGACGGATATCGAGGTTCTGCGCCTGCACTACGCCAGCACATTGCGGGAATGGCGCTTGCGCTTCGAGGCCAACCGCGACGAAATCCGCGATCTCTACGATGAACGTTTCTGCCGGATGTGGGAGTTCTACCTGACCGGCTGCGAACTGTCGTTCCGGCGGATGGACCAGCTTGTCTTCCAGATCCAGATTGCCCGGCGGCAGGACGCCGTGCCCCTTACGCGCAACTATATCGAGCGCTGGGAAGAGATGCACGACGACGAAGCGGCTTCTGCCGCCGCGTAGCGCCGGGGCAATCGCAGCCGCCCTGCGCCGGCTGCCCGGAATGCCGCCTCGCCTACTCCGCAGCTTCCCGCGCCGCGCTCCACAAGCCGACATGCGCCAGCGCCGCCTCGACCTGTCGCTTCGAGCCCTCGGCAATTTCCGTCAGCGGAAGCCTGGTCTCCGGCGAAGCCAGCCCCATCAGGCTCGCGGCGTATTTCACCGGCCCGGGGCTCGATTCGCAGAACAGCGCCTCGTGCAACGGCATCAGCAGTTCGTTGATGCGGATCGCCTCCTGCAGGTCGCCGGCGCGCCAAGCTCTGTGCATCGAGGCCAACAGACGCGGCGCGACATTGGCGGTCACCGAAATGCAGCCGTCGCCGGACTGGGCCAACAGGGCCAGCGCCGTCGCATCCTCGCCGGACAGGATCGCGAAATCGGGGCCGCAGGCCAGGCGGGTCGCCAGCGGGCGTTCCAGCTTCGCCGTCGCGTCCTTGACGCCGGCGATATGGGGCAGCTTCGCCAGTTCGGCCATGGTCCCGACCGTCATGTCGATTACCGAACGCGGCGGGATGTTGTAGATGACGATCGGCAGATCGGTCGCGTCGTGCAGCGCCGTATAGTGGTCGATCAGGCCGGCCTGGGTCGGTTTGTTGTAGTAGGGCGTCACGACAAGTTGGGCGTCGGCGCCGGCCGCGCTGGCATGTCTGGCGAACTCGATGGCCTCCCGGGTCGAGTTCGAACCCGTCCCGGCAATCACCGGCACCCGGCCGGCCGCCTGCTTCACGCACAGTTCGACCACCCGCTTGTGCTCGTCATGACTGAGGGTCGGCGATTCGCCGGTCGTCCCGACCGGGATCAGACCCTCCGTTCCTTCCGCAATCTGCCAGTCGACCAAACGGCAAAAGCCGTCTTCGTCGACGGCGCCATTATCGAACGGCGTGATCAGGGCAACCATCGAACCCTTGAACATCGCGCTTTCTCCCGGGTCGGCAGTCCAATATGTTCTGCGCTACCCTATACCGGCCGTCAGCCGCCATCAAGCAACGGCCTGTCGCGGAAATCGAGGTGGAAGGCATGAAGGAAGAGGTGCGGTGACCCGCCGCTCGTTCCTCCCGATTTCGGCGCGCTGCTGCCTCGTCGCCGGCTTGTTTGCCGTCCTGGCCCCGATACCCTTCCCGCCCTCTGCGGGTGAGGCCCAGGCGGCGAAGCGGCGGGCCGATCCCGTCGGACAGGCGCTTTCCGCGATCCGGCGCCGTCAGTTCGCCCGGGCAAGGCGGGCGATCCGCCGGGTCGGCAGCCCGTTCGAGCGCGATGCCCTGCTGTTCACGCTGTATCGGCGCGACGGCAACGGGGCGACGATGCGGGAAATCGCCGGTTTTATCGAGAAGCATCCGGATTGGCCATTGCAACCCACCCTGCAGCAACGGGCGGAAGTCGCACTGCCCGGCCGGATCGCGGCCGCGGGCCTGGCCGGCTGGTTCGCCCGCAATCCGCCGACCACGCCGATCGGCTGCATCCGCCATATCGATCTGCTGCGCAAGCGCGTAGGCCGGCCGGCGGCGAAGCGCGAAATCGCCCGCTGCTGGAAAGGCCTGTCGATGCCGAGCGCAGCCGAGAAGAAGTTCTTCCGGAGATACGGGCGCAGTATTTCCCACGCAGACAGGGCAGCCAGGGTCCGCAGGCATCTGGACCGCGGGCGCTACCGCAGCGCGCGCAGGCTGATAATCTTCCACAAGCTGTCGGCCGGCTACGCCGTCCCGCTCAAGGTGCGTATCGACCTTCAACGCAAGCCGCGCCGGTGGACGGTTCCGAAATTGCTGAAGCGGATCGCGAAAGTGCCTGCGAAGAGCCGGTCCGAGCCCGGTTTCCGCTTCGACCTGGTGCGCTGGAACCGGCGCAGGGGCGAGCTGGCGGCGGCAAGCGCGAGCCTCGAAGCCGCTCCGGAACCGGGCGCGGCGGCGGGACGCTGGTGGCTCGAACGCACGCTCACGGTTAGAGAATTGCTGAAGGAGCGGCACTACGCCCGCGCCTACGCAGTGGCCGCCGGCCATCGCCAGGCGTCCGGCTACCGGTTTGCCGCTGCCGAAAGCCTCGCCGGATGGATCGCGCTGCGCAAGCAGGGCCTTTCCGAGGCGGCGTTGAAGCATTTTCAACGGATTCGCGCCGGATCGCAGCGTTCCGATCTTCGCGCGATGGCAGCCTGGTGGATCGCCGAGATCTGGCGCGACAGACTCAATCCCGGCGAGGCGGAAGCCTGGTACCGGAAAGCCGCGCCGGCGGCTTTCGGACTGCACGGCCAGTTGTCGCGGATGCGGCTAAAGGAACGGACACTGGTCCTGCCCCCGGATACGGCGATTTCGGCGAAATCCAGAGCGGCATTCGACCGGGAAGCGGCGGTGAGGCTCGCACGTTTCTACAGCCGCAACCGGACAAGTAGGGAAAGCCGCCGCCTGCTATGGTGGTTGATCCGCCGCAGCGTCCGCCATGCCGCCAACCCGTCCGCCGACGAAGTGCGACGAACCGGCCGGCGCCTGTTGCTGATCGCCGAACTGGCCGCGGAACTGGGCGAACGCCATATCGCGGTCCGTGCGGCGCGGCGCGCGCTGCCGCTGGGCTTCGTCCGCAGCCGCCTCGCCTATCCGGTTATCGCCCTGCCGAAACGGTTGCCGGTCGAACCGGCGCTGGTTCTGTCGGTAATCCGTCAGGAGAGCGAGTTCAATCTCAAGGCTCACAGCCGTGCCAACGCGCGCGGGCTGATGCAGCTCCTGCCGTCAACCGCGAAATTCGCTGCCAGACGCGCCCGGCTAAAATGGAGCCGCAGGCGACTGACGCGAGACGCCGCTTACAATATTCGCCTGGGCTCTGCGTATCTCGATTACCTGCTGGACCGGTTCGACGGATCCTACCTGTTGGCCGCGGCCGCCTACAACGCCGGCCCGGCGCGCGTGGCGCGATGGATCGAGCGCTACGGCGATCCCGGCCGCAACATCGAGCCCATCGACTGGATCGAATCGATCCCGTTCGGCGAAACCCGCAACTTTGTGCGCCGCGTCCTGGCGAATGTCGCGGTGTACCGTGCGCGGCTCGGCAACAGCGGACTGGCGCCGACGCCCGTGGCGGCCTGGCGCCGTCCGGGATCCGAAATCCCCTGCGGCGTTTCCGCGGGCTGCAAGAAAGCCCGCAGGACGGGCGGCGTTTCGGGACAGCGCGGCAGCGCGGTCGTTCAGACGCCCTCGCGGCGCACGCCGGCCGGTGCTAATCCTGTGGCTGCCGCGATATCGACAACCGGACGGGGCGAATGACCGGACAGACTTACGCGGAACGGCATTTCCTGACCCAGGACGGACTGAGCCTCTATTACCGCGACTACGACAGCGGAACCGGCGACGGCGCCCCCCTGCTCTGCCTGGCCGGCCTGACCCGCAATTCGGCCGACTTCGCCGCGCTGGCCGAAGCGCATTCCGGGGAGCGCCGGATCGTCTGCCCGGATTACCGCGGCCGCGGCAAATCCGACCGCTCCAGCGACTGGCGAAGCTACACGCCCGAAACCTACGTCAACGATATCCGGCATCTGATCGTTGCCGCCGGCCTTCACAACTTCGTTCTCGTCGGCACCTCCCTGGGCGGATTCCTGTCGATGGGGCTTGGCGCGGCGGTTCCTTCGGCAATCGCCGGCGTCGTCCTGAACGATGTCGGCCCCCAGATCGAAACGCCCGCGACGGCCGAAATTGTCGACTACGCCGGGACGGATCGGCCGGTTCCCGACTGGCCCGCGGCAGTTGCCGCCGTCAGGGAACGCTTTCCGGAATTCGAGGCCTGGGACGACGCAACTTTCGAAGCTGCCGCCCGCGCAAACTATCGCGAAGCCAGCGACGGCCGGCTCCACTATGACTGGGATGTCGACCTGGTAAAGCCGATCCGGCACGGCGCCGAACCCCGGTTCGATGCCTGGGCGATGTTCCGGTCGCTGCATCATGTTCCCGTCCTGGCGATCCGGGGCGGCAATTCCGACCTCCTGACCGAGGCTGGCCTCAACGCCATGCTGGACGATCGTCCGGACATCGCCGGCGTCACCGTCCCCGGGGTCGGGCATGCGCCGCGCCTTCACGAACCGGCGGCCTCGGAAGCCGTCGCGGTCTTTCTGGAGTCGGTCGACCGGCAGCGGCATGACCGGCACGGCTGAACGGGGACCGCCGGACTTCGACAGCATCGTCGACGCGGCGCGGCTGTTGCACGGCGTCGCTGCCGTCACCCCCCTCCTGCGCTCCGATGCCCTCGATGCCCGGCTGGGCGCGTCTGTCTGGATCAAGGCGGAATGCCTGCAACGGACCGGGTCGTTCAAATTCCGCGGCGCCTGGACGAACGTCTCCCGCCTTCCCGAAAAACGCCGCAACCGCGGCGTCGTCGCCTATTCGTCCGGCAATCATGCCCAGGCGGTCGCCGCAGCCGCCAGACTGCACGACATTCCCGCAACCATCGCCATGCCGCTGGATGCACCGGCCATCAAACGCGCCCGGACCGAGAGCTGGGGCGCGGCGGTACGGCCATTCGACCGTAACGTCGAGGACCGGATCGGGATCGCCACTGCGCTGGCCGAAGAGCTCGGCTGTCCGATCGTTCCGCCATACGATCATCCGGATACGATCGCCGGTCAGGGCACCGTCGGCCTGGAGATCGCAAGCCAATGCCGCGCGCTGGGGATCGTCCCCGATGCCGTCGTCGTGCCCTGCGGCGGCGGCGGCCTGATCGCCGGCGTTTCAACGGCGCTGAAAACGGCGATGCCGGGCGTGCCGATCCATCCCTGCGAGCCCGCCGCCGGCGACGACACCAAGCGTTCGCTTGAAGCCGGGCGGCGGATCGCCCTGGCAGGCCCCATCCGCTCCGTATGCGATTCCCTGCTTGCCGACACGCCAGGCGAACTGACGTTCGAAATCAACCGGCGGACGCTGGCGCCCGGCATAGCCGTCGCCGATGCAGATGCGCTCTACGCCATGCGGATTGCGTTCGACGATCTCAAGCTTGTCCTCGAGCCTGGCGGTGCGGCCGGGCTTGCGGCCCTGGTCTCCGGTGAAATGCCCTGCCGGGGGCGCACCATTGTCGCGGTTGCTTCGGGCGGCAATGTCGATGCCGACCTTTTCTCCCGCGCTCTGAACGGCCCGGGAACGCTTTAACCGGCTGCGCCGAGGCTGCGCGAAGCGGCCGTTTCCAACGGGAGCCTGCAGTCCCTATCCGGCGGGCGTTGCCGATGCGCCGGCGGCTTTGGCCGGCGCAACAGGCCGCACAGCCGCTTGAGGCTGGGCCTTTGCGGTCTTCTGCGTCGCCTGACCCGGCTTCTGTTGCTGCGCCATCTGCGCCGCCGTCTTGGGCACTTCCAGTTCGTTTGCCGGCCGGCGCTGGCACCGGCCCTGGAACTCAGCGCCGCTCTCGATCGACAGCACATCGTGCAGTACGTCGCCGGTGACATGGGCAGTCCGGCCGATCGTCACCGTCTTGGCGCTAATCTGACCTTCGACCGAGCCGGATACCGTAATTTCCTCCGCCACAATCTTGCCTTCGACCTTGCCGGAGGCGCCGACCGTCAACGTGCGCACATGAATATCGCCGGTCACGGCGCCATCGACCAGGAGCTCGCCGCCGGACGCCAGGTTGCCGGTGACGTGGAGGCTTTCGGTAATGACGGACGGCTTGACGGCCGCGTGCCGTGGCGGGGGCGCCGGTTCGGTCACGGGATCGGGTCGTTTGACGGGCGCCGGTCGCGGAACCGCAGGGGCGGCGCCAGAAGCTGCACTTTCCTTCGATTTGTCTCTCGAAAACATATTTCCTTGCCCTACTCGATTTCAGAGGAAACTGCGGGTGACCGCCTGCGATGTCGGGTTTCCCGTGCGGAGCAATATGGGCCAGCCATCGGCCCTAGACCAGACCCGGCTTTTTCCCGGCGCAGCGAAATCCGGGTCGCCGGACCGGCACAAGAGTGCCTGCCCCATATCCGGCAACCGAAAAACGGCATTGAAAGCCGCTGGCCGTTGCATCCCCGTTTCATTCCGTTGATTCGCAGGCTACCGCTCTATGCCTGCAAAATATCGTGTACGCAAATATCGATCAACTGAATTTCATTTAAATTCCGGGGGAATACCCTTCGTTCTGCATCGGGTATTACAACCGCTTCTGCCGACTGCCGCATTGTGTGTCGGCGTGGTCTTGCGTCACTTTGACATTACCTGTCCAAAAGCCGAATTCTTCTTCGGACCGCGAATACGGCGATCTGCACGCCCCGGCCGCCACCATATCCGTGCATATTCACCCATTCTGGTGGGCGGTGACGGGATCGAACCGCCGACCTACTGGGTGTAAACCAGTCGCTCTCCCATCTGAGCTAACCGCCCGCGATTCTGCCGAAGCGTCGCTGCGACGGTCTGCAAGGGCATTGGAAGCGCAGTTCGCATCGACCGTCTCAGAAATCCGAACGGAAAATGGCCATCCGCTGTCGGATGGCCATTCCCCGCTTCGCGCAAAAGCCAAACGAAGGCAGCCTAGTTCAGCGCATCCTTCAGGCCCTTGCCGGCCTTGAACTTCGGCTGACGGGAGGCGGCGATCTGGATCGTTTCGCCGGTACGCGGATTTCTCCCGGTCGAAGCCGCCCGCTGGGTCACGTGGAAGGAGCCAAATCCGACAAGTTTCACCTCGCCGCCGGATTTCAGGGTATCGGTGATCGAAGCGAGCGTCGCATCGATAGCAGACGCGACGTCGGTCTTGCTCAAGCCCGTGCTGTCGGCAACGGCGGCAATAAGGTCATTCTTGTTCACGTAAATCCCCTTTTTACTCTTGGAATACAGTTGTTTATCCGCCGGATCGGCTCTGGGCGCCGTCCTATTCCGAAGCCGGCCTTAACCCACCCGCTCGACAAGTCCGACCAGCCAGACCGTTCCGAGTTTACGGCGATCCCGGCGATCCGGTCAATCGCCGGGGCCACTGCAAAGCGGATATCTCGCAAGGATTTTACTTTCTGCTCGAATGACGCGGTGCGATAGCCCGGTCAGTGGGTCACCATACCGACCTCTCCACCTGTGTTGTCGCCAGGAACCGTCGCCACTTCGTCATCGGCGTCCACCCATTCGATGGGTGTCAGCGGCGCGGTCAATCCATGTTCCAGAATCTGGTCGACGGCACTGACCGGGATGATGGTCAGACCGCGCTTCACGTTATCGGGGATTTCGGCCAGATCCTTTTCGTTCTCGTCCGGAATCAGCACTGTTTTCAGACCGCCGCGCAGCGCGGCGAGCAGCTTCTCCTTGAGGCCGCCGATCGGCAAGACCCTGCCGCGCAAGGTGATCTCGCCGGTCATCGCGACGTCTCTGCGAACCGGAATGCCGGTCAGAACGGAAACGATCGCGGCAATCATGGCAACGCCGGCCGACGGTCCGTCCTTCGGTGTCGCCCCTTCCGGCACATGGACGTGAATGTCGCGCTTCTCGAAAATGGTCGGCTTGATCCCGAAGCTGACTGCGCGGGATTTCACGAAGCTCTCGGCTGCATGGACCGATTCCTTCATGACCTCGCCGAGTTTTCCGGTCGCGGATACCTTGCCCTTGCCGGGAAGGGTGACGGCTTCGATCGAGAGCAGTTCGCCGCCGACTTCCGTCCACGCCAGGCCGGTGACGACGCCGACGGCGTCCTCGTCTTCGGCCAGGCCGAAACGGTATTTGCGGACGCCGGCGAATTTTTCGACGTTCCGGTTGGTGACGGTGACCTTGTCCGCGGTGCCGCTGACGATCTGCTTCACTGCCTTGCGGATCAGATTGGCGATTTCCCGCTCAAGATTCCGGACGCCGGCCTCCCGCGTATAGTAACGGACCAGCGAGCGCAGGGCGGCATCGGATACCGACCATTCTTCTTCCTTCAAGCCGTGCGCCTCGACCTGCTTGGGAATCAGGTGCCGTTTGGCGATCTCGACCTTCTCATCCTCGGTGTAGCCCGGCAGGCGGATGATCTCCATGCGGTCCATCAGGGGCTGCGGCATGCGCAGCGTGTTGGCCGTCGTGATGAACAACACATCCGAGAGATCGTAGTCTACCTCCAGGTAGTGGTCGTTGAAGGTTCCGTTCTGCTCCGGGTCCAGGACTTCGAGCAGAGCCGAGGAGGGATCGCCCCGCCAGTCCGCGCCCAGCTTGTCGACCTCGTCCAGCAGGAACAGCGGGTTCGAGGTCTTGGCCTTCTTCATCGACTGGATCACCTTGCCCGGCATCGAGCCGATATAGGTGCGCCGGTGTCCGCGAATTTCCGCTTCGTCGCGCACGCCGCCCAGGGACAGGCGAACGAAGTTTCGACCGGTCGCCCGGGCGACGGATTTGCCCAGCGAAGTCTTGCCGACACCGGGCGGCCCGACGAGGCAAAGAATCGGGCCCTTGATTTTCTTCATCCGCTGCTGGACGGCGAGGTATTCGACGATCCGCTCCTTGACCTTCTCCAGACCGTAGTGGTCCTCGTCGAGGATGCGTTCGGCGCGCCCGATATCGCGCTTGATCTTGGTCCGTTTCTTCCACGGGATGCCGAGCAGCCAGTCGAGATAGTTGCGCACAACCGTCGACTCGGCGGACATCGGGCTCATCGAGCGCAGCTTCTTGAGCTCCGCGTCGGCCTTCTCGCGGGCTTCTTTCGATAGTTTGGTCTTCTTGATCCGCTCTTCGATTTCGGCCAGCTCGTCCTTGCCGTCCTCGCCGTCGCCCAGTTCCTTCTGAATGGCCTTCATCTGCTCGTTCAGGTAATACTCGCGCTGGGTCTTCTCCATCTGGCGCTTGACCCGGTTGCGGATGCGCTTCTCGACCTGCATCACGCCGATCTCGCCCTCCATGTAGGAGTAGATCTTCTCCAGCCGCGCGCCGATCGGGGCGGTCTCCAGCAGTTCCTGTTTCTCGGGAATCTTGAGATTCAGATGCGAGGCCACCGTGTCGGCAAGCTTGCCCGGCTCGTCTATCTGGTTGATCGAGACCAGAACCTCCGGCGGGATCTTGCGGTTCAGCTTGAGATACTGCTCGAACTGCGAAACGGCGGTGCGCATCAGCGCTTCGACTTCCTTGTCGTCCTCCCCTTCTTCGTCCATCACCGCCGACCAGGCCTGGAAAAACGAGTCATTTTCGGCATAGCGCAGAATACTGGCGCGCTGACCGCCTTCGACCAGTACCTTGACCGTGCCGTCGGGCAGCTTGAGCAGCTGCAGCACAGTGCCGACAGTCCCGACGGTGTAGATATCGGAGGTCGAGGGATCGTCCTGCGCAGCGTTCTTCTGGGCGACCAGAAGAATTTGCTTGTCGTCTTGCATAACGTCTTCGAGCGCCCGGACCGACTTTTCCCGGCCGACGAAGAGCGGCACGATCATATGCGGAAAAACAACGATATCCCGGAGCGGGAGAACAGGCAGCAGCACGCCGCCCTCAAGTTCTAACATATGGCTCACCCGAATGGTTGGCGGTCGACCCGGTACAGGCATCGGCCGCTGGAAATATTGTGGCCCGATATCCGGCGCCGGTGCGACAGCCACGATACACGGTCCGGCGAACCGTCACTCGCGAGGCAGCCGCCGCACACTGTGCCTTTCACCCGATAAATCGGATCGATCGGCGGCGGATCAAGGGCTGGAGCGGAAGGTGCGACGCCGGATCATGCCACCGGTCGGGCTATATCGCGCCGGCCGTACACGTCAGGCGCTGACGCCGCCCATTTCCGCCTTGCGGTCGGCATAGAGCAGCAGCGGCTGCGCGCGGCCCTCGACGACCTCCCGGTTTATCGCAACCTCTTCGATCCCTTCGTCGCCCGGCAGATCGAACATCGAGTCCAGCAGGATATTTTCCATGATCGAGCGCAGGCCGCGGGCGCCGGTCTTCCTTGCTATGGCCTTGCGGGCGATCGCACCCAGGGCATCGTCCGTGAAGCTGAGTTTGGCGCCTTCCATGTCGAACAGGCGCTGATACTGCTTGACCAGCGCATTCTTCGGCTCGGTCAGGATCCGGACCAGGGTGTTCTCGTCCAGATCCTCGAGCGTCGCAATGACCGGCAGGCGGCCGACGAACTCCGGGATCAGGCCGAATTTCAGCAGGTCTTCCGGCTCGAGATCGCGCAACACTTCGCCCGTCTTGCGCTCGTCCGGCGCGCGGACATCGGCGCCGAAGCCGATCGACTTGCTCTGGCCGCGCGACGAAATGATCTTCTCCAGGCCGGAGAAGGCGCCGCCGCAGATGAACAGGATGTTGGTGGTATCGACCTGGAGGAATTCCTGCTGCGGATGTTTGCGTCCGCCCTGGGGCGGCACCGAAGCGACCGTCCCTTCCATGATCTTGAGCAGCGCCTGCTGCACGCCCTCGCCGGAAACGTCGCGCGTGATCGACGGGTTGTCCGCCTTGCGGCTGATCTTGTCGACCTCGTCGATGTAGACGATGCCGCGCTGCGCCCGCTCGACATTGTAGTCGGCCGCCTGCAACAGCTTGAGGATGATATTCTCGACATCCTCGCCGACATAGCCCGCTTCGGTCAGCGTCGTGGCGTCGGCCATGGTGAAGGGCACGTCGATGATCCGCGCCAGGGTCTGGGCCAGCAGGGTCTTGCCGCAGCCGGTCGGCCCGACCAGCAGGATGTTCGACTTGGCCAACTCGACCCCGTTGGATTTCGCGCCGTGGGCCAGGCGCTTGTAGTGGTTGTGCACCGCGACGGACAGCACGCGCTTGGCGTGATGCTGACCGATCACATAGTCGTCGAGGACATCGTTGATTTCGAGCGGGGTCGGCACGCCGTCGCGGCTTTTGACGACGTTGGACTTGTTCTCCTCCCGGATGATGTCCATGCAGAGTTCGACGCACTCGTCGCAGATGAACACCGTCGGGCCGGCGATCAGCTTGCGCACCTCGTGCTGGCTCTTGCCGCAGAACGAGCAGTAGAGCGTGTTCTTCGAATCGCCGTTGCCGGATTTGCTCATCGGTATTCGGCCCCGTCAGGATCGGCTTGCGGATCGAAAATCCGCATCAATCGGTATGGCCCCGTTTCGTAGCGCCGCAGCCCAAAACGTCGAGATGGGCGCGCACCATAGCGATAGTGCCGCATTGTGACCAGATCGAGGCCGTGTGGCAAGCGGCGCCGCCGGCTTACACGCCGTCGCCGTTCTCGCTGTCCTGCGGCCGGTCGGTCACGACTTCGTCGATAATGCCGAATTCTTTCGATTCCTCCGGCGTCAGGAAGCGGTCGCGGTCCATCGCATCCTCGATCGCCGCAAGCTCCTGTCCGGTATGGCGGACATAGATGTCGTTCAGCCGCGCGCGCACGGCGAGGATTTCCCGGGCATGGATTTCGATGTCCGTCGCCTGGCCCTGGAAACCGCCGGACGGCTGATGGATCATGATGCGGGCATTCGGCAGGGCGAACCGCTTGCCCGGCGCGCCGGCGGCGAGCAGAAGCGAGCCCATCGAGGCCGCCTGCCCGACGCAGACCGTCGATACTTCCGGCCGGATATACTGCATCGTGTCGTAGACCGACAGGCCGGAGGTCACGATACCGCCCGGCGAGTTGATATAGATCGAGATGTCCTTGGTCGGGTTTTCGGCCTCGAGAAACAGCAGCTGCGCGCAGATCAGCGACGACATCTGGTCCTCGACGCCGCCGGTGATGAAAACGATCCGCTCCTTCAACAGGCGCGAATAGATGTCGTAGGCCCGTTCGCCCCGGTTGGTCTGCTCGACGACCATGGGAACGAGCGTGTTCATGTAGATTTCGGCGGGATCGCGCATGCGGCTCTCTCGATCTGGTGTCGCTTTCGAGGAATTGGGACTCGGCGCCGGTCAGCTCTCGGGTTCGACGACGAATTCTTCCAGGGTCGTTTCCTTGTCGGTTACCTCGGCCAGTTCGACGATATAGTCGATCACCTTGTCCTCGTAGAGCGGCGCCTTGAGGCTGTCCCGCATCTGGGCATTCTTCTGGTAGGCTTCCAGCACCTCGCGCTCGCGGCCGGGATAGTTCTGGGCCTCGCGCACGATCGCCCGGTTCAGTTCCTCGTTCGACACGTCTATATTCTGCTCGGCGCCGACCTTGCTGAGCACGATGCCCAAACGCACCCGGCGCTCGGCAATATCGCGGAAACCGGCTTTCAATTCCTCTTCGGGCTTGTCCTTCTCGTCCTCGTCGAGCCGATCGTTGGCCTTGCGCTCTTCGTAATGCTTCCAGATCGCCTCGAATTCGACCTCGACCATACCGGGCGGGAGGTCGAAATCGTGGCCGTCGGCGAGGACATCGAGCAGATCGCGCTTCAGGCGCGTCCGCGTCAGGCCGGTGTAGTTCTGCTCGATATCGGCCTTCACCGCCTCTTTCAACGCATTCAGATTTTCCGCGCCGACGGACTTGGCGAACGCATCGTCTATTTCCGGCAGCTTTCCCGTGCGCAGTTCCTTGACCGTAACCTCGAAAACCGCATCCTTTCCCGCCAGATGTTCGGCCCCATACTCTTCCGGAAAGGTAACCTCGACATCTTTTCGGTCGCCGGCTTTCGCGCCGATCAACTGGTCTTCGAAGCCGGGGATGAAGGTCTCGCTGCCGAGATTGAGGTAAAAGTCTTCGGCCTCGCCGCCATCGAACGCTTCGCCGTCCACGGTGCCGCGAAAATCTATGACGGCGATGTCGCCTGAGGCCGCTTCGTGCGCTTCCGGCGCCGGTTCGGATTCCTTACGGGATTCGGCAAACGAAGCGACTGCCTCGTCCACCGTTTCTTCCTTCACCGGCACTTTGTACCGATCGAGGCCGATCGACTTGAGGTCCATGACCTGAAAATCGGGCAGGATTTCCAGCGACATGGTGTATTCCAGATCGCCGCCGTCCTTATAGTCGCCAATTTCGATTTTCGGCTGCATCGCCGGCTTGAGATCCTTATCGTCCAGTGTCTGCGCGACGCTTTCCTGGAGCGCCTCCTCCAGCACCTCGCCCAGCACGGATTTGCCCAACCGCATCTTCAGGACCGGGAGCGGCGCCTTGCCCCGGCGGAAACCGGGAATCTGCAGTTCCTTGCCGACTTCGGCCAGCTTGCTGGTGACCTTGCCGTCGATATCCGTCGCCGGGATGGATATCCTGTATTCGCGTTTCAGGCCTTCGGCCGTCGTTTCCGTCACCTGCATGGCTCGGCAATTCCAATCTTTCGATCCGGGCGTAGCAGAGGCCCGGACTGTTCGACTCCATTCGATCCGGATGGCCGGATGGTGCGGGCGGAGGGACTTGAACCCCCACGACTTTCGTCACTGGCACCTAAAGCCAGCGCGTCTACCAATTCCGCCACGCCCGCCCCCGCCAGGAAGCGCCCGGACGCGCCCGGAAGGGCCGTAACGGGCCGCCGGCGCGCGGGGAGCGTATAAGGCCGCCTCCGCCACCGTTCAAGCTCTGCCGCCCGATCAAGACGTTGCGCCGCAATCGCCCGTAAGCCGGGCAAACCGCTCCTCAACCGGCAAATTCGACCTCATAGTCGACCGGAAAGCCGCGCAGCAGCGTCTTGACCCGTTCCGCCGCATCTTCTGCCGCGCCGCCGCCCAACGCGATCCGGGCCGACAGGCCGGCGGCCGATTGCTGCCCGGCCACCGACACGGCAACGCCGTCATCGCGGAGGGGCGCCAGGGCTTCTTCGAAGACCCGTTCGATCGACTGGAGCCGAAGCGCGGGCTTGAAGACCTTGCCGAGCGCGGTTTGCGGAAGGTCCGGCAGAATGTGAACCCGCTTCGGCACCGCCGGGCGCTCGGCGATCAGAGGTGCGACGAAGGCAAGGATTTCCTCTTCGCTCGCCGTCGTCCCCGGCCTGAGCGCGACATAGACGACCGGCAATTCGCCGGCATAGGCATCCGGCTGCCCGATCGCCGCGCTCATTTCCACGGCCGGGTGCCGGTTGACCATCTCCTCGACCATGGCGGGGTCGATATTGTGGGCGCCGCGGATGATGACATCCTTGGACCGGCCGGTGACGTAAACATAGCCGTTCTCGTCGAGATGGCCGAGATCGCCGCTGATCAGCCAGCCTTCGCCGGTGAAGGTGCCGGGGTTGCGCGCCGTATCGGTGTAGCCGGGACTGACATTGCCGCCGCGCGCCGCCAGCACGCCGGTTTCGCCGGCCGGCATGGGCTGCGAAACGTCCACGCCGTCCGGGCCATGCGCGGCGGCGATAACCTCGGTGTGGGGCAGCGGCAAGCCGCAGGAGCCGGGAACCCTGGCCGGCGCGTGGATCGGTTCCATGGCGATGATGCCCGAGCTTTCGGTCATGCCGAACACGTTGCGCACCGGAATCCGGAAGCTCTCCTCGAAGGCATCGGCCATTTCCGTCGGCAGCGGGGACCCGCCGATAATCAGGCCGCGGACGCTCGATATATCGGTTTGCGGCACCGGCTGGCTCAGCAGCGTCGCCAGGACAGTCGGCACCGCGGAAAGGATCGAGATGCGATGCTCCGCGACATGTTCCCAATACCGGCCGACGATATCCGGATGCCTCATGCCCAGCCGCGTCGGCAGCACTATGCTGGCGCCGCCCGCCAGGAACGCCAGACCGAACACCATGGACCCGGCGACATGGAACAGCGGAAAGCCGTTGATCGCCGCATCGTCCGGCCGGACATCGAGCATCAGGCAGGCCGACCAGCTGACATGCAATTCATTGCCGTGGGTGTGCAGGGCGAGTTTCGGCGCGCCGGTCGTCCCGCCGGTATGGAAGCACGACGCGATATCGCCCTGCCCGATCCTGCGGCCCGAGGTCAGGCGGTCGGCCGGGTAGCCGGCCAGGGCAGTTGCGAAATCCTCCGCCCCGTCCCGCGCGCCGCCGATCGACAGGACGGCGTTGAGCCCCGGCGTCCGGTCGCGGACTTCCAGGGCCTTGTTCCAGATGTCCAGATCGGGATCCGGGCCGAGCGCCACCAGCACCTTCGCACCGGCCGCTTCGACCAGTTCCACGATATGGTCCGAATTGAGCAGATTGTTGACCGGGCAGGCCCGGCCGGCGGCCTCGCCGCCCCACAGCGCGAAGTGCGCTTCCGGTTTGTTCGGCGCCAGCATGGCAACCGAATCGTCCGGGCCGACGCCGAGATCGGTAAACAGGTTGGCCGCCTGGGTCACACGGGCGAACAGGTCGGCATGGGAGAGGTCGGCCGAAGGGCCGCCGGGAATGCCGGTTTCGAGGAAACGGAATGCCGTCCGGTCGCCGTACAGGTCGCGGCCCCGGGCGAGCAGTTCCCAGGTCGAGGCGGCGGGCAGGTAGCTGTCGCGCGTGGCGGCTTCCAGCGACCTCACATCTGCCCGGTCGCGGATTTTCCGGTCCGTTACGGGCGCGTTCATACGGCATCCAGTCCCATTTGCCAGAAGCCGACCTCCAACCGGGTCGCTTCATCGAAGATTTTCTGCGCGGCGGGGAGCCGGGCTTCGCCGCCGCGCCTTGCCCAGAGATCGTCCAGGGCGGCTGCGGCTCCCCGTGCGACCGCCTGATACTCCTCGCCCGAATACATGTCGACCCAGGCCCGGTAGGGGTTGTTCGCCACCGTTTCGAGATTGCCGAGTATCCGTCCGATCTCGCCGTAACCGACCACGCAAGGGGCAAGCGCGACATGCAGGTCGAGCAGATCGCCGCGCAAGCCGGTCTCCAACACATAACGCGTATAGGCGAGGCAGCCCGGCGCTTCCGGCGCGGCTTCCATATCGGCTTCCGTCAGGCCCCAGGATGCGCAGAACTCGACATGCAGGCGCATCTCGGTATCGGAAATGCCGGCCAGCACCTCCGCGGCCGACCGGATGTCCGCAAGGGTTTCGGCCTTGTAGGCGGCCAGCGCCCAGGCCCGCGAGAAATGGATGAGGAACAGATAGTCCTGGATCAGGTAGTGCCGGAACGCCGCCTCCGGCAGCCTCCCCGAACCCAGCTGCCGGACGAAATCGTGACCGACATAGGCGTCCCAATGCGCGCCGGCGCCGGCCCTCAGCCGGTTGAACAGCGCGCCTTCGTACACCGTTTCTGTCAGGGTCCCGGCCATCTCACGTCACTATGTTTCGGACATCCTTGGGCAGGCGCATCTTCGGTTGCCGCAGCCCTGCGGTCGCGCCGAAGAAATCGACTCAGGCCGCTTCGCCGACCGTCACTGTCACGCGCTTCCCCAGCCGGCGCAGGGCGCGGTCGATCGTTGCCGCCTTTGTGCTGTGCTCCGGGTTCAACATGCGCCGCACCTCGCTCTCGGCGACATCGAGATCGCGGGCGAGACGGCGTTGCGAAATTCCGGCCTGGCGCCAGGCCTCGTAGAGGGCTGCCTTTACCCAAGTTGGCACTTTTCCGCTTGCCCCATCCTTTAACGTGTTGAGTTGACACG
>FZLR01000002.1 GCA_900197615.1 Rhodospirillaceae bacterium Spongia-Bin9 | reverse complement strand
GATATCCGGCCCGGCGGCAGCCGCGTCCACTACGGCACGGCGGGCGCGGCGGGCCACGTCTACGATGTCGGGGCGCGGGGGAACGGAGGCGGCGCGGGATATCACCCTGCACGGCCAGGATCCGAAGCATGATATCCGGCCCGGCGGCAGCCGCGTCCACTACGGCACGGCGGGCGCGGCGGTCCACGTCTACGATGTCGAGGCGCGGGCGAACCGCGACCCGACGGTGCAGGACCTGTTCGACGCCGCCCGCATGGTCGAGGTGCTGGACAATATCCACTTTTTCCAACGACCGCTGACCATCCGGGACACCGAAGACCCGACCGATCTGGACGTCAATACGCTCTACGCCTCGGTCTCCGGGACGACCAAGCATATCGGCACGTCCTTCACCTCGCCGGCGCGGACGCAGATGGGGCTGGACATGCTCCACATGGTCGCCGGATCGGAAGCGGCCTGGCGCGCGCGGCCTTTCGTTTCGAACAGCAACTGTTTCGTCGTTCCGCCGTTGAAATTCGCCACCGAGTCCTGCCGGGTGATGGAAACCGTGATCGAAGGGGGGATGCCGGTCCTTCTCCTGTCGGCCGGGCAGGCGGGCGCCACCGCGCCGGCTGCGCTGGCCGGGGCGGTGACCCAGGCGACGGCCGAATGCCTGGCCGGCCTGGTCTATGTCAACGCCATGAGACCGGGCCATCCGGCAGTCTTCGGCACCTGGCCCTTCGTTTCCGACCTGCGCACCGGCGCCATGTCCGGCGGCTCCGGTGAACAGGCATTGCTCACCGCCGCCTGCGGACAGATGGCGCGCTTCTACGATCTGCCGGGCGGATCGGCCTGCGCCATGTCCGACAGCAAAGCTCCGGATATGCAGGCAGGCTACGAGCGCGGCATCGCTAACGCGATGGCCGGCCTGTCCGGCCTGAACCTGGTCTACGAGAGCGTCGGCATGCACGCCTCGCTGCTCAGCTTCTGTCACGAGAGCCTGCTGATCGACAACGACGCGATCGGCCAGTGCCTGCGCTGCGTGCGCGGTATCGAAGTGAATGACGAAACCCTGTCGCTGGACGCCATCCGCAGCGTCTGCCTCGAGGGGCCGGGCCATTATCTCGGCCATCCGCAGACCCTGTCGCTGATGCAGTCCGAATATGTCTACCCGGATATCGGCGACCGCAGCAGCCCGAAGGAATGGATCGAACAGGGCAAACCGGATTTGGTCGAAAAGGCGCTGACGGAAAAACGTCGAATCCTGGCGACGGTCTTCCCGGACCACATTCCCGAAGCCGTCGACTCGGCGATTCGCGAGCGGTTCAATATCGTTCTGCCGCGCCGCTGCATGCAGGCCTCTGCCTGAAGCTACGCCATCGGTTTGGCGCAGCGCTTCCAGACCTGCTCGACGCTTTTTGCCGAGTCGAGTCCGGTGCGCAGGATTACGGTATATTCGTCGATCAGTTGCATCGCGATGCGTTTGCCGGCGCCCGGTTCGCCCGGCGGGACGACATAGGCGAAGCCGTGCCGGTCGTAGTCGCCGGTCATCGCCGTGCCGCCGGGTGTGACGATGGCCGGCCCGTCGATGGTCATCCGGCGCCCGTCCTCGTGGCACCAGTGTCCGTCGATGGCGTCGGCGAGGGCCGCTGTCGGAAAGGCGATCAGGAGGAAGGCGGCAAAGATTGCTGTCGGACGCATGATCTTGTTCCGGATTGAAGCGGGCGGCGCATTGCCTAGGTTAGGCCGGTCTTATCACGCTCTTCCGCCCGGTTCATGAACAAAGCAAAAAGCGCAGCCGATCCGATTGCCTTGCCGGCCGGCCTGCCGTCGGTGGACCGGCTTATTAAGGATAACCGCCTGGCGGATCTGTCCGACCGGGTCGGCCGAATCTGCTTGGTCGAGGCGGCGCGCGCCGTGCTGGAGGAAGGCCGGCGCAGCCTGCTCGCCGGCGGCCGGATCGATCCGGACGGGCTGGTGGACAGGGTCGCCGCCCATGTCGCGGCGGCCACCGCATCGTCGTTGCGCCCGGTTTTGAACCTCACCGGTACGGTCATTCATACCAATCTCGGGCGCGCCAGCCTGCCGGAAGCGGCGGTGGAAGCGATGGCGCAGGCGGCGCGGCAGCCGGTCGATCTGGAATACGATCTGTCGGCCGGCCGGCGCGGTAACCGCGACAGCCATCTCGAAGCCCGTATCGTTGCCCTGACCGGCGCCGTGGCGGCCACCGTGGTGAACAACAATGCCGCGGCCGTCATGCTGGTCCTGAACACGCTGGCCAACCGCCGGGCGGTGCCGGTGTCGCGCGGCGAGCTGGTCGAGATCGGCGGGTCGTTCCGCCTGCCGGATATCATGCGCCGGGCCGGCGCCCGGCTGGTCGAGGTCGGTACGACCAACCGCACCCATCTGAGGGATTTCGAAGAGGCGATGGAGACGCGGCCGGCCCTCGTTCTCAAGGCGCACACCAGCAACTACGCCGTGGTCGGCTTCACCGAAGCCGTTCCGGAAAAAGAACTGGCCGCCCTGTGCCGGCGCCATGCCGTGCCCTTCTGCGTCGATCTCGGCAGCGGAACGGTGATCGATCTCGAACGCTTCGGCCTGCCCCACGAGCCGACGGTGCAGGAAACGCTGGCGAGCGGCGCCGATCTGGTGACGTTCAGCGGCGACAAGCTGCTCGGCGGACCGCAGGCAGGTGTGATCGCCGGCCGCAGCGATCTGGTCGCCCGGATTCGGAAAAATCCCATGCACCGGGCGTTCCGGCTCGACAAGCTGCGCGTGGCGGCGCTCGACGCAACGCTCGCCCTGTACAGCCAACCGGAAAAGCTCGCTGAAACCGTCCCGACGCTGCGGGCACTGGCTCGGCCATTGCCGGACATCCGCGCGGTCGCGGAACGGATCGCGGCAGGTCTCGAGAGAGCGGCGCCCGACCGCTGGCACGTCGCAGTCGCCGACTGTTACAGCCAGATTGGCAGCGGAGCCCTGCCGGCGGAAGCCTTGCCCAGCGTCGCCGTCCGCCTGACGCCGCAATTCGGACGCTCGAAAATGGGAAAAAGGGCCGCCGGCCGTGCGCTCCGCGATCTCGCCGCAGCGTTCCGCGCGCTGCCCGTGCCGGCCGTCGGCCGGATCGGGGAGGGCGCTTTCTGGCTCGATATGCGCTGTCTGGAAACGCCGGAACCGCTGCTCGACCGGATCGGCGATCTCGACTGGCCCGCGCCCCCATGATTATCGCGACCGCCGGCCATGTGGATCATGGCAAGACCAGCCTGCTGAAACATCTTACCGGCGTCGATACCGACCGGCTGCCGGAGGAGAAGAAACGCGGGCTCACCATCGATCTCGGTTTCGCCTACAGCGACGCGCTGCGCCCCGGCGAGACGACCGGTTTCGTCGATGTGCCGGGCCACGAAAAGTTCATCCGCAACATGCTGGCCGGCGTCACGGCGATCGATGCGGCGCTGCTGGTCGTCGCCGCCGACGACGGGCCGATGCCCCAGACGCGCGAGCATCTGGCGATTCTCGACCTGGTCGGTGTGCGCACCGCCATCGTCGCGGTCACCAAATCCGACCTGGTGGACACGGAATGGCTGGATGAGGTCGTCGCCGAAACGCACGCGCTGTTGCAGCCGACCGGCCTGGCCGATGCGCCGGTCGTGCCGGTGTCGTCGGCGACCGGCGCGGGGTTGGACCGTTTGACAGCGGCGATCCGGACCCTTCCGGCAGCGGAAAAGCCGGCGGGCGGCGGCTTCCGCATGGCCATCGACCGCAGCTTCATCGTCGGTGGGGCGGGCCTTGTCGTGACCGGCCTGGCGCAGTCGGGGACGCTCCGGGAAGGCGACCGGCTGGCGGTCAGTCCGGCCGGGCGGAAGGCGATCGAAGCCCGGGTGCGCGGCCTGAAGGTTCAGGATGCACCGGCCGCGCAGGCCCGGGCCGGCGACCGTTGCGCTGTCAACCTGGCCGGGCCCGGCGTGGAGAAGGCCGCGATAGGCCGCGGGCAATGGCTGGTCGCGCCCGAACTTGCGTCGGTTGCCCGGCGGATCGATATCGACTTGCGCCTGCTCGATTCCGAGGTCCGGCCATTGCGCCACTGGACACCGGTTCATGTCCATGCCGGTACGGCGGATATTCCGGGCCGGGTGGCGCTTCTGGAAGGGGGCGAACTTGTGCCGGACGGCAGGGCTGTCACCCAACTGGTGCTCGACCGTAGCGTATGCGTTTGCCGCGGCGACGCCGTGATCCTGCGCGATCAGTCGGCGCAACGGACCGTCGGCGGCGGCACGGTTCTGGACTGCGACGGCCCGCGGCGCGGCCGGGCGACGCCGCAGCGCCTGTCCCTCGTCAAGGCGCAGCGTCGGGAGAACCATGCCGAAGCGCTCGCCGCGCAAATGGAAACGGCCGCCGGCGGCATCGACCTTGCGGCTTTTGCGCGAAACCGCAACATCGCCGCCGCTGAACTGGCCAACCTCGATGCACCGGGGCTGGTGCGGGCCGGCAGCGGGGGCAGGCAGGCGGCGGTCCTGGAGCGCCATCTGGCCGGCGCCGCCGAAGCCGTCCGGTCGCTGCTGACCGGCCGGAAGGAAGGACGGGACAGCGTTTCCGGCCTGCCTGCGGCGGCGTTGCCGCGGCTGCTGCCCGGCCGGCCGCTTGCCCCGGTCATCGACGCGGCGCTGGGACGCCTGGTGCGCGACGGGGTCGTCGAGCGGCGTGGCGAGCGGATCGTCCTCGCCGGCCGGCGGATCGAACTCGACACGCGCGATGCCGGGCTCTGGTCGCGGATCGAACCCGCGCTCATGTCGTCGGGCCGGCCGCGCACGGTGTGGGAAGTGTCGGAAGCCGTCGGCATGGCGCAGCAGGACGCGATGCGATTCTTCAAACGGGCACAGGCGGCCGGGCTGGTCGTCCAGGTATCGAAATCCCGCTTCATGACGCAGGCGGCGCTGGCCGCGCTGGCGGCGACTGCCGTAACCGGCCTGGCCGCATCCGGCCGGGAACGGTTTACCGTGGCCGATTTCCGCGACTGGTCCGGGCTGGGCCGCAATCTGAGCGTCGAGATGCTGGAATATTTCGACCGGGCAGGCTTCACCCGCCGGGCCGGCAACGACCGCGTGATCCGCAAAACCGCCGCAGAGGCGTTTGCCGTAGCCCGCGGTGAGACGTGATGCGACCGTTTCCGAACGCTTCCGAACCGTGCTAGCAATCCATCGTCGACGGAGGAGGATCGGCTCCCGGTGGGCCGCGCGGGCTTCAAACCCGTTGAGACGCGCCAGCGCGTGTCTGGTGGGTTCGACTCCCACCCTCTTCCGCCAGTTTCTTCCGGCCGAAACCGCAGTCTGAAGCGGTGTTTCCGTCCTCGCCCATCGAAACCGAAATCGTACTGGTCGGCGGCGGCCATGCCCATGTCGAGGTCGTCCGCCGGTTCGGCATGCAGCCGGAACCCGGCGTGCGGCTCACGCTGATCTCGGCGCCCGTCGATACGCCCTATTCGGGAATGCTTCCGGGTTATCTTGCCGGGCATTACGGTTTCGACGACTGCACGGTCGATTTGCGTCGCCTGTGCCGCTTCGCGAACGCCCGCCTGATCGTCGACCGGGCGGCCGGGATCGACCGCCGCGCGCGGCAGGTATTGCTCGCTGGCCGGCCGCCGGCGCCTTACGACTTGTTGAGCATCGACATCGGCTCGGTCCCGGAAACCGGCGGGATTGCGGGAGCGGAACACGCCATTCCGCTGAAACCGGTGCCCGAGTTCCTCCACCGGTGGTCGGCGGTCGAAGCGCTGGCGGAACAGCGGGACGGGGCGGTCCGGGTCGTCGTCGTCGGCGCCGGCGTCGGTGGTGTCGAAGCGACAATGGCGTTGCATCGACGTATTCGAAAAGGTCTTGAACTATCGGGAAATAAAGAAAAAAGGAGGCCGGAAGCTCCCCGTTTCACGATCCTGTCGCTGACCCCCGAAATCATGCAGGGACACGCCGCCGGCGTCCGTCGGCGCGTCTTGGCCGGCCTGCACCGGAAAGGCATTGCGGTCGAAACCGGCGAGACGGCGACGGCGATCGAACCCGGTCGCGTCGTGTGCGCGTCCAGCCGGGCCTTCGAGTTTGACGCCGCGATTCTCGTCACCCAGGGCGGCGCGGCTCCTTGGGTGCGCGAAACCGGCCTGGACACCGATGAACGCGGCTTCCTGAAGATCGGCGCGACCCTGCAATCCGTTTCGGACCCGAGGATATTCGCTGCCGGCGACTGCGCCGCGTTCGATGGCGCGCCGTTGCCCAAGTCCGGCGTCTACGCCGTCCGCCAGGGACCTGTCCTGGCCGATAATCTGCGCCGCGCCGTTCGCGGCGAACCGCTGCAGCCGTTCCGGCCGCAGCGCCGCGTTCTCGCCCTGATTTCGCTGGGCGGGAAACGGGCGGTCGCCTCGAAGGGCATCTTCGCGGCCGAGGGCGGTTGGGTTTGGCGCTGGAAGGACCGGATCGACCGCCGCTGGATGGCGCGTTACGGCGCCGACCTGCCGGATATGACGAAACCGCCGGCGCCGGCCAGGGTCGGCGGGCACGCAGAGGCGATGCGCTGCGGCGGCTGCGGCGCCAAGGTGCCCCAGGCGATTCTCAATGAGGTCCTGAACCGCCTGCGCGCCGACCCGGCGACCGCCGTGGCGCTGGCCCTCGACAGCCCGGACGATGCGGCGGCGCTGGCTGTGCCGGCGGGTGCGCCGCTGTACCAGACGGTTGACCAGTTCCGGGCCTTTATCGACGATCCGTACCTGTTCGGCCGGATCGCCGCCAATCACTGCATGGGCGATATCCACGCCATGGGCGGAGCGCCGTTGTCCGCGCTGGTTGCAGTAACCCTGCCATTTGCCGCGCCGCAGATCGTCGAACGCGATCTCGAACTGTTCCTGCGCGGCGTGTTGCGCGGCCTGGGCGACGCCGGCGCCGTCCTGATCGGTGGCCATACGGCGGAGGGTGCGGAAATGGCGGCCGGCCTTACCGTCAACGGGACGGTGCGCGCCGGCGAGCCGTGGCGTAAGGGCGGCGCAGTGCCCGGCGACCGGCTGATCCTGAGCAAATCGCTCGGGACCGGGGTGGTGCTGGCCGCCGAAATGGCGCGCGCCGCCAAGGGCCGCGACGTCGAAGCGGCGCTGAAAGGGATGCTGGCCGGCAACGGGGCGGCGGTCGGCATTCTGCGGCAGCACGGCGCAACCGCCTGCACCGACGTGACCGGCTTCGGCCTGGGCGGCCATCTGCTCGAAATGCTCGAGGCTTCGGGTTGCAGCGCGGTCCTGGACCGAGCGGCGCTGCCGCTGCTGCCGGGCGCCGGCGGTCTGCTCGCTGCCGGACACGCCAGCACCCTGCATCCGGCCAACCGGGCGGCGCTGGCCGCGGCGTGCGACGGTGCGGCGCCGGAAATCCTGGCCGATCCGCAGACCGCCGGCGGCCTGCTCGCCGCCCTGCCGCCGGACGGGGCCGATGCCTGCGTCGCGGGCCTGCGCGAGGCCGGCTACAGCGATGCCACGGTTATCGGAGAGGTGACCGAAGGATTGCCGGATCCGAACCGGTTACGGTTCACCGAGCCTACCCGACGCAGTTGATCGAACGACAGGCCTGTGGTTACCCGGTCATCGCACCCAGGGTGCGGAAGGGTTACTCGGCAGCGCGAAGCGACGGCGCGCCGGTGTCCATCCGCTTCAATTCCGGCAGTACCTCGGCGCCGAAGAGGCGCAGCATGTCGAGCGTCCGCTCGCTGCCGTAGTAGGGCGGATAGTGGATCATCAGAGAGGTCGCACCGACATCGCGGAACCTCTCGATCTTGCGCAGCACCGTATCGGGAGAGCCGTGCAGGATGGTGTCCTCCACCAGACGCTCGTAGGCGAACTGGCTCTCGTCCGTCTTCTCGGCGACGTCGCCCAGGTAGGCGCCGACAGCACCGCCCAGAAACGACTTCATATGGCGCGTGATGCCGGCCTCGCTTTCCTCGCGCGCCCTGGCGTCGGTCGGAGCGACATAGGTCATCCGCACCACATCCACCTCGCCGAATGCCGGGTTGGCGTCAAGCGGCGCCGGCGCCTCCGCCATATGCTCGCGGTAGAGCGCAATATGCTCGCCGACGGTGGCGGCCGAGGGCAGCAAGGACTGCATCAGCCCGAAACCGTTACGCGCGGCCATGCGGATGGAGCCGGCCGTGCCGGCGGCCATGAAAAACGGCGGGTGCGGCTGCTGGACGGGCTGCGGAAAGATCTCGCAGGTCTCGTCCATCGCAAAGCGGAAATACTTGCCGTCGCTGTTCACGCGCTTCTTGTGGAAGCCGTCGAGAATCAGTGGAATCGCTTCTGCCTGGATTTCGCGCCGTTCCTCATAGCCGATGCCGAGTCCCTCGAACTCGTAAGGGCGGTAGCCGGAGCCCATGCCGAGCTGGAAGCGTCCGCCGCTCAGGATATCGACGAAGGCGGCATTCTCCACGATACGCAAGGGATGGTGCAGCGGCACGACCATGACCGCCGCGCCGAGCCGGATTCGTGTCGTCTTGGCCGCCAGGTAGGACAGATAGCTGAACGGGTCCGGCAGGATGCCGTATTTGTTGGAAAAATGGTGTTCGGCGATCCACACGCTGTCGAAACCCAGTTCTTCCGCTTCGAGAATCTCGCGGGTGACGCGCTCGTGAATAGCCCGGTGCGGATACGGTTCGGACCCGGGGTCCGGGTGCGAGGTGAAGAGAATTCCGACCCTCATGGAGAACGCGCCTTCTGTAATTCGACCGGTTCCGGAGCGGCCAATCTAACAGGATGAGGCGGGGGCTGCACGGTGTTGTTCGCCGCCGGGTTGCGACCCTTCGATAGGAGAGGCATTGCGCCGGCCGAATCCGCGGAGTTGCGCGGCTGTATCCGAAATTTACGCCAACGCCAGGACGAGGTAGACCGCCATCAGGATAAGGATCAGGCCGACCATACCGGCGGTCTGCCAGGTGCGCGCCATCCGGCTCTGCGGCCCCGCAACGCGAAGCATCCGGCTGTGGCCGCGCTCGAGGAAACGGCCGACCAACCCGAAAACGCCGATTTGCAGCTTTTCGCCCTGCAGGCCGAACTCCCGTGCCACCGCCGTGCCGAACTTCCGATAGAACCAGTCGACATCGAGGCTGATTGTCAGCGTGCGCTTCATCAATGGCAGCAGCAGGAAGAAAGCGAGGCCGCTGAACAGCAGGAGCTGGAACATCGTCACGACATGCTCGGCCGTGTAGGGCACATAGCTCACCGGATAGGGCAGGATGGCGTAGAGCGGATCGGGCCAGACGCCCAGAAAGATACACAGGAAGGCGAACAGGACCATTGCGCCGCGCATGGTCCGGGGCGGCTCCGGCGGGCGCAGGCCGCTGTCCTTCTGGAAAAACACGAACCAGGGGAATTTGATGCCGGCATGGAGGAATACGCCGGCCGAGGCCGCCATGAGCGCGAGCCAGACCCAGAGCATATGCTGTTCCGCCGCCGAGGACGAGATCATCGACTTGGAAATGAATCCGGAGGTGAAGGGGAAGCTCGAAATGGAAAGGGCGCCGATGGTGCCGCAGATCATCGTGAGCGGCATGGTGCGGAACAGGCCGCCCAGATCGGTGCACTTCCGCTTCCCGGTCATGTACAGGACCGAGCCGGCGGACATCAGCAGCAGCGCCTTGTAGATGATGTGGGTGAAGGCGTGGGAGGCGGCGCCATTGAGCGCGAGCCGGTTGAATTCCGGATCGGCGCTGCCGGCCAGCCCGATGCCGCAGACCATGAAGCCGACCTGGTTGACGATCGAATAGGCCAGGATGCGCCGCATGTCGTTTTCCAGCAGCGCATAGATGATGCCGTAGAAAATCATGTAGAGGCCGACCCAGATCAGCAGCTCCATGCCCGGAAAACCGCGGATCAGCACGAACACGGCGGTTTTGGTCGTGAAGGCCGACAGGAAGACCATGCCGCTCCACGAGGTCTCGGGATAGGCGTCCGGCAGCCAGGCCGAGAAGGGCGGGGCGCCGGCGTTGATCAGGAAGCCGATGAGGATCAGCCATGTGCCCGGCCGGTCGAAACCGAGGATGTTCTGGATGGCGTCGCCGCCGAAGGCGATCGACTGCGTGGCGACGATGTAGTCGGCGATCCCCGCCATCAGGATGACGCCGCCAAGCAGGTGGATTGCGGCATAGCGCAGGCCGGCGGCCCGCGCGCCTTTCGTCGCCGCCGACCAGATCACCAGCGTCGAGCCGATCGCCATGATCTCCCAGAAGATGAAGACCGAGATGATGTCGCCGGCGAAAGCGACGCCGAGCGCCGCGCCGGCATAGCAATAGGCAGCCGACAGTTCTGTCGTTCGCTTCTGGGGCAATGCGAACAGTCCGCCGGCGAAGGCCATGACGGCGAAGACCGTGCCGAACAGCCGGGCCAGCCGGTCGCCGCGCACAAGTTCCAGGTCGAACGCACCGGGTTTCAGGTCGGCGCCCGGGAACATCCAGGCGAGATCGAGCAGATGCAGTTTCAGGTGAACGCCGTCCGGGATCTGCCAGACCCACCACAAGGCCAGCAACGGCGCGCCGAGAATCAGACCTTGCCGCAAGCGCGGCCCGCCGAACGGCAGCAGCAGGCCGGCGGCGATCAGGATCAGGCCGGGCGGGAGGCTATTCATGGTCGTAGTAGCCGTCCGGCCGCTTGATCAGGACGCCGAGTACCTTGGCGAACACGACCATTGCGACGCAGGCGCCGAAGCCGTAGACCCAGTAGAAGCCGAACCAGCCGTCCGGCCCGACATAATCGTGCTTGTGGACCAGAAAATCGGCCGCCGCGAGCAGCGCCAGCACGATGGCGAAGCCGATCCACAATTTGCGGATCGTCTCCGGCCGGACCAGCCAGTGATCGTCGGTCGATTTCACGGCTTGTTTCTCGGTCATGGCCTCAGCCTCCCACGACGGCCCGGGCCAGCGCCAGCGGCAGCTGCGGCAACAGGAAGAGGACGATCGTCCCGGCTGCGGTGATGCTCAGCGCGAGGACGATGGGAAAGGGCGCTTCGCCGTGATCGTCGTGCGGCCCGCCCTCCGGCGCCGGGCGGAAGAAGGCGCGGTAGACGATGGGCAGGAAATAGCCGGCGTTGAGCAGGGTGCTGGCGAAGATCACGCAGATCGTCACGACGGAACGGGCGTCGAGCGCGCCGGACAGGAAATACCATTTGGAGACGAAGCCCGCGGTCAGCGGCAGGCCGATCATCGAGAGCGCGCCGATGCCGAAGGCGGCCATCGTCCACGGCATGCGCCGGCCGATGCCGTCGAGCTGGCTCACCTCCGTCTTGTGGGCCGCGGTGTAGATCGACCCGGCGGCGAAGAACAGGGTGATCTTGCCGAAGGCGTGGGCGGCGATATGCAGGACCGCACCGGCGACCGCCATCGGCGTGAACAGGGCGGCGGCCATGATGACGTAGGAGAGCTGGCTGACCGTGGAATATGCCAGACGCCGTTTGAGGTTGTCGGCCTGCAGGGCGATTACAGAGGCGACGATGATGGTCGCGCCGCTGACATAGAGCAGCCATTCGGACCCGCCGAGATTCTGCAGGTAGTCGAGTCCGAAGACGTAGACGATCACCTTGACGACGGTGAAGACGCCGGCCTTGACGACCGCAACGGCATGGAGCAGGGCGGAGACCGGCGTCGGCGCCACCATGGCGGCGGGCAGCCACGGGTGGATCGGCATCAGGGCCGCCTTGCCGATGCCGTACATGAACATCGCCAGCAGGATCAGGCCAAGGGTATCGCTCACCTTGCCCTGGAGGATGCCGCCCGGCGCGAAGGTCAATGTCCCGGTTTGCTGCCAGACGATCAGGATGGCCGTGAGCAAGAAAACGATCGAGGTCGAGATCAGGATGCCAAGATAGACCCGCCCGGCGCGCACGGCCTTTTCCGTGCCGGCATGGGTGACCAGCGGGTAGGTCGAGAGGGTCAACGCTTCGTAGAAGACAAACAGGGTGAACAGGTTCGCCGAGAAGGCGAGGCCCATGGTGCTGGCGAGCGCGATGGCGAAACAGACATAGAAGCGGGTCTGGTGGCGCTCCCCGTTGGCGCGCATATAGCCGATCGAATAAACCGAGTTGACAATCCACAGGAAGGAGGCGACCAGCCCGAACAGCATGCCCAGCGGCTCGATGGCGAAGGCGAAAGCCACGCCCTCCACGGGTTCGATCGCATGCAGCGCCGGCGCTTCTCCCCCGAGCACGCGAACGGCCAGCAACGCATTGACGCAAAACAACAAAAGGGCGGTAACGACGGTTATCGACTCGCGCAGGTTCGGCCAGCGGCCGGCCAGAGCGATCAGCCCCGCGCCGGTGAGCGGAACGAGGACCGCCAGGGCGACGAGCAGCCCGGCGTTCATTGTGCGGCCCTCATTGGACGGCGCCCATCAGGGCCGCCGCCGCTGCTTTGGCGACATCGACGTTGCCGCTGGTCTCGAGGCCGAACCAGAGGTTGGCGCCGACCGCGATCCAGAGCGGAACGAGCATGACGAGGGGCGCTTCGCCGATCCTGCCGGCGGTGCCGGGCGGATCGCGGAACCAGGCCGCCTCCACGACCTTCCAGACATAGACGACCGCCAGCAGCGAGGTGAGGACGATCAGGGCGGCGACCGGCCACCAGCCCTTTTCCAGCGCCGCCAGCACCAGATACCATTTGCTCACGAAACCGGCCGTCGGCGGCACGCCGATCAGGCTCAAGCCGCACAGCAGGAAGCCCATCATGGTCCAGGGCATCTGCCGTCCGACGCCGGCGATGGCGTCGAGCCGGCAGCTGCCGAGGCGCAGGAACACGCAGCCCATGGCGAGGAACAGGCCGGCCTTGATGATCGCGTGGTTGAAGATGTGCAGCAGCCCGGCTTGCAGGCCGAGCGTCGTCGCGAACGACAGGCCGAGCAGCATGTAGCCGATCTGCGCCACCGACGACCAGGCGAGAAGCCGTTTGACATTGTCCTGGTAGATCGCCACCAGCGAGCAGACGACGATCCCGGCAACGGCGAGGACCAGCAATGCCGGTCCGAGAGGCTGGCCGACGAAGCTGAACTCGAAGCCGAACACCGTGAAGATGAACCGGAGCACGACATAGAGCGACACCTTGGTCGCCGTGCCGGCGAGGAAGACGCTGACCGCCGAGGGCGCGTGGGCGTAGGCGTTGGGCAGCCACAGATGGAGCGGGAAAACCGCCAGCTTCAGGCCCATGCCGACTACGATGAAGCCGAAGGCGGCGTGTACGATGCGCGAGCCGGCGAGCGGTTTCAGCTGTTCCGCCAGGTCGGCCATGTTGAGCGTGCCGGTCATCATGTAGAGCAGGCCGACGCCGATCAGGAAGAAGGTCGCCCCGATCGTGCCCATAACCAGGTACTGGTAGGCGGCGTGCAGCGCCTTGCGGTGCCGCCCCATGCTGATGAGCGCGTAGGACGACAGGGACGAGATTTCCAGGAAAACGAAGACGTTGAAGGCGTCGCCGGTGATCGTAATGCCGAGCAGGCCGGCAAGGCACAGCAGATACATGACGTAGAACAGGCCGATCTGCCGTTCCGGCAGTTCGCTCTCGACGCTGCGCAACGCGTAGGGCGCAACGACTGCGCCGATGGCGGCGACGATAACCAGGATAAAGCCGTTCAGCCGGTCGACGACATATTCGATGCCCCAGGGCGCGACCCAGTTTCCGAGCTGGTAGCGGATTGCGCCGCCGTCCAGCACCTGGAGCAGCAGCAGGATCGCGATGGCGAGGCAGAACCAGCTGACCAGCGTCGCGATCAGCCAGCAGGTCGCGGCATGACGGACGAGCAGGCACACGGGTGCGGCGATCAACGGCAGGATCACCTGCAGGATGGGCAGATGTTCCCCCATCAGTCGGCGGCATCCATCTCGTTGATTTCGTCCTCCTCGATCGTGCCGTAGGCCTCTTTGAGGCGGACGACCAGCGCCAGCCCGAGAGAGGTCGTGGCGACGCCGACGACAATGGCCGTGAGGATCAAGACATGGGGCAAGGGATTGGAATAACTGAATATTCCCTTTTCGATAATCGGCGCCGTGCCGTCCGCGACCTTGCCGACGCTGATGTAGAACAGGAACACGGAGGACTGGAAAATGTTCAGGCCGATCAGCTTCTTCACCAGATTGTGTCGCGACATCACGATGTAGAAGCCCGCCATCATCAGCAGGATGACGATCCAGTAGTTGTAGAGGCCGAGAAAACTCTCCCACACGGCGCCGGCTACCGATCTTCGTCGTCTTCGGTAGTCGCGACGTCCTCGCGCGCTTCCAGCACCCCGCGCCGGCCGGCGAAGGTGAAGAATACCGTGATCATGACCGCCGCCACGGTCACGCCGACGCCGAATTCGACGATCAGGATGCCGTAATGCTGGCCGTGGCCGGCATCGTGGGCCAGCAGGGAATAGTCCAGATACTTGCCGCCCAGCAGCATGGAGGCGACGCCCGTGCCGGCATAGATCAGCACGCCCAGCCCGATCGCGGCCTGGGCGACGGCCGGCGGCGCAATCTGCCGGGCGTTTTCGACGCCGTAGATTAGTGCGTAGAGGATGAAGGCCGACGCGAAGATCACCCCGGCCTGGAAGCCGCCGCCCGGTCCGAAATCGCCGTGGAACTGCACATAGAGCGCGAACAGGACGATGAACGGCGCCAGCAGCTTGGCGATGACCCGCAGGACGACATGTTCGATCATGCGCCGGCCCCCTTACCCGACGACCCGGCGCCCGATGATTCTTCGCGGGGCGCCGGATTTCGGCGCCGCCGGCGGGTTGCGTTGCCGCCGAGCAGGATCAGCACGCCGACCCCGGCCGTGAAGATCACCACGACCTCGCCCAGGGTGTCGAAGCCGCGATAGCTCGCCAGGGTCGTCGTCACGACATTCGGAATATGGGTTGCGGTCGGCTTGTCCGCGCCGACCTGCTTCACCGTATCCGCCAGGAATTCCGGCGCCAGGCGGCCGTGCGCAGGGGCTTTGGCATCCCCATAGTGCGGCATCCGCGGATCCAGGGTGGTGTAGACCAGCGCCGCGCCGAGGAGAACGACCAGCACCATCGGCCCGAGACTCGCCAGGCGGTTCTTGCGCGGCTTCGCCTCCCGGTCGGTCAGCAGCAGGGCGCTGAGGAACAGCACCGTGGTGATGCCGGCGCCGACCGCCGCTTCGGTAAAGGCGACATCGACCGCGTCCAGCAACACGAAGACCGTGGCGGTGAGCAGGCTGTAGATGCCCGCGAGCATCGTGACGACGAACAGGTTGCGGATCCGGGCGATGGCCCACGCCAGCACCGCCAGGAATGCGAGCAGCGCCAGATTGGTGGCGGTAATCAAGGCGATGCCTTGTCCGCCAGTGCGGCGGTTTCGTCGGCGGTAAGCTGATGGCACAGCGGATTCAGGCCGCCGGCAAGCGCGCCCTTGACCAGCGCGTGGGTCGCCGTCGGGCTGGTGAAGAACAGCAGCAGCCCGATCAGCCCCAGTTTCACGGTGACAAGCGTGAACCCGGCCTGAAGCGCCAGGCCGAGCAGAATGAACAGCGCGCCGCCGGTATCGATGACGCCGGCAGCGTGGCTGCGCGCATAGACATCCGGGAAGCGGATCATGCCGACGCCGCCGGCGAAGCACAGCAGCGCTCCGGCGACCAGGCAGGCCCAGCTTGCGATATCGACCGCCAGCGCCATCGCTATCGGCCGCCCTCGCCGGCGTCCGGCGACTTGCCGGAATCGCCGGATGCGCCGAGATCGCCATATTGCAGGTATTTCAGGATCGCGATGGTGCCGACGAAATTGATCAGCGCATAGAGCAGGGCGATATCGAGGAATTGCGGCCGGCCCATCAGGAAGCCGAGCACGGCGATCGCCAGCACGGTCACGGTGCCGAAGGTATTCAGCGCCAGGACCCGGTCGAACACGGTCGGGCCGAGCAGGGCGCGGACCAGCGTCAGCGCCATCGCCGCCAGCACGCCGGCCATGGCGGCGGCGAACATCATTGCTCGCCCTCCACCCGGCAGATCCGGGCGCCCATTTCGTCGCCCAGGATATCGCGAGCCCCGTCGCGGGTCAGCGCATGGACCCGGATTTCGTGGTCCCAGGTCTGCATCGAGACGGTGCCCGGCGTCAGCGTGATCGAATTGGCGTAGGTTACCACCCCGACGCTCGTCTCCTGATCCGCCGGGGCCAGGAACACGCAGGGATCGATCCGGCTGCCCGGCAGGACGCACCGTTTCGCGACATCGAAATTGGCCTTCAGTATCTGTCCGAGCAGCCAGAGCCAGTAGAAGGGCAACTTCGGCTTGAGGTACCAGGAAAGGGTTTCGTGATCGACGATATCCTTGCGCCGGGCGATATAGACCGCCGCAGCGCAGGAGACGATGCCGAAACCGAGGATCAGCGCCTCGTAGTGGCCGGACATCAGCAGCCAGAACACGAACAGGGCAAGATACAGGCCGACCAGCCGCACGACGATCAACTCCTCTGCCGGTTGTACGCGATCCCGGCGAACCCTAGTGAGCGCGGTCAATCGTGACAAGGCCGCCGGATCGCTACTTCAGTTCTGTCGCATAGTCCGCAACGGGCAGGATTTTCGCGATGATGCCCTGGCCTTTCAGGAATGTTGCGAAGTCCAGGTAGCGTTGCGTATCGAGCGCGGCCGGCCGGAGAGCGAAACGGGGCAGTGTGTCCCGCCACGCCCGGCGGAACAGTTCGCTGTCCAGCTCTTTTTCGCGGCCCCTGATAAACAGTTTCCAGCTGCGCTGCGGATAGTTGACCAGGTATTGAACGCCGCGTTCTACCGCTTTGAGAAAGCGGCGCATTTTCGGGTCCGACGTGCGGTCTCGATGGGCGACGTAGATCAGTTCGTCATAGGGCGGCACGCCTTCTTCCTCGACGTAGAAGGCCGTGCCGGGCCGCTTCTCGATATCCATCTGATTAAGCTCGAAATTGCGATAGGCGCCGATCACTGCGCTGACCTTACCGGCCATCAGGCTGGACGACAGGTCGAAATTCACGTTGACCAGCGTGATGTCTTCGATCTTCAGCCCGTGCTTGCCCAGCATTGCCGACAGCAGCGCGGTCTCGAATCCGCCGACCGAATAGCCGACCTTTTTGCCCTTGAGGTCGGCGATCCGCTTGACCGGGCCGTCGCGCAGCACGACCAGCGAATTGAGCGGCGTCGCGACCAGCGTGCCGATCCGGACCAGCGGCAATCCCTTGCTGGTCTGGATATGGAGCTGCGGCTGGTAGGAGATGGCGACGTCGCCACGTTTGGCAGCTACCAGACGCGGCGGATCGTTCGGATCGGACGGCGCGATCAGCGTGACGTCCAGCCCGGCTTCCCTGAAATATCCGCGCTCCTGCGCCACGAACAAAGGGCCGTGATCCGGATTGACGAACCAGTCCAGCAAGACCGTGAACTTTTCGGCGGCGGTTGCGGGCGCTGCGGCGGCGAGTAGGACGCCGGCCAGGCAGACAGTGCGGAAAAGGCGGGTCGGGGACAGAAGCAACATCGAATTACCTTCCTGTTCACACGGTTTCGGCACGCCACGGAATGGCCAGGCGTAACAGCCGGTCGACGGCGAAATACAGGCCGACGGCGATGACCGCGATGACGACCAGCGCGGCAAACATCCGCGGTTCCTCGGCCTGGGCCTTGGATTGGTTCATGACGTGGGCGAGGCCGGCGCTGGCGCCGATCCATTCGCCGACGATGGCGCCGATCGGCGCGGTCGCCGCGGCAATGCGGATGCCGGACGCCAGCGAGGGCAGGGCCGCGGGCAGGCGGATCAGCCGCAGCACGTCGCCGCGCGACGCGCCCATGGAACGCGCCAGATCGATCCATTGCCGGTCGGCCTGACGCAGTCCGTCGAAGAAGGCCGCCGTTACCGGGAAGTATATGATCAAGGTCGCCATGACGACCTTGGGCCAGATGCCGAAGCCAAACCACAGCACCAATACCGGCGCCAGAGCGTAGACCGGCACCGCCTGGCTGGCGACCAGCACCGGCAACATCCAGCGCCGCACCGGCGCGCTTGCCGCCATCGCCAGAGCCGTGGCGCAGCCCACGGTAAGCCCGAACAGCATGCCGAGCAGGATCTCGCTGATCGTGGTGAGTGCGTTTTCGGCAAGCAGGCCGGCGTCGTCGATCAGCGAGGCCAGCACCGCATCGGGCGGCGGCAGGATGAATTCGGGCGCGCCTGTCAGCAGGATCGCGGCGTACCAGAAGGCGACGACGCCGAACAGGACGATGCCGATCCGGGCGGTGCGTTCCAGCGCGCCGGCCTCGTCGTCCGGCGCAAAGGGATCGTGCGGCGGATCGGCAGGGGAGGTTTGTGTAATCCGGCTCTCGGCCATGTCACTGTTCCCTACGCCGGTGCGAACCGGATCAGGTTCCAGGGGTCGTTCGCTGCGCCGTCCGGCCTGCAATTGCGGGTCGGGCGGGGCAGGGAACCTCTCAGCCTTGGCTAGGGCTCCCCCAAGTGATGCGACAGGATTATGACAGCCGGCGCGCCGATGCAAGGGTTTGAAACCTTCCCCTGCGTCCCATCGGGGAACAGTCCACGCACGGTGCCTCCTTTATCTGGATCGACCCGCAAGGGCGATTGGCCGCTGTGGCGCCTCGGGCCGGCATGGCTTATGTGTCTGAGCCCCCTGTGTCCGGCGTCCCGGCGCGCCCGGCCCTCCTGTAATCAACGCCGCCCTGCGATTCCGACGGCATGACCGACAAGCCCAAATTCTACATCTCGACGGCGATTTCCTACGTCAACGGCGCGCCCCATCTGGGCCATGCCTACGAAGCGATCTCGACCGACGTCATCGCCCGCTACAAGCGGCTGGACGGCTACGACGTCTTCTTCCTGACCGGGACGGACGAGCACGGCCAGAAGGTCGAATCCTCGGCGCGGGCGGAGGGCATGGAGCCGAAGGCCTTTTGCGACATGATCGCGGCGCAGTTCAAGGAGATGACGCGGACGCTCAACATCTCGAACGACGGCTTCATCCGGACGACCGAGCCGCGCCATTACGAATCGACCCAGGCGATCTGGCGCAAGCTGGTCGAGGCCGGCGACATCTATCTGGGCAGCTACGCCGGCTGGTACTCGGTGCGCGACGAGGCGTATATCGGCGAGGACGAACTGGTCAAGGACGGCGACCGCTGGCTGACGCCGGGCGGGGCGGAGGTCGAGTGGATCGAGGAGCCGAGCTATTTTTTCCGCCTGTCGGCCTACACGGACAAGCTGCTGGCCTACTACGAGGCCAACCCGCGCTTCGCCGCGCCGCCGCACCGGCGCAACGAACTGATGAATTTCATGCGCCAGGGGCTGAAGGACCTGTCGGTATCGCGGACCAGCTTCAACTGGGGCGTGCCGGTTCCGGGCGATGAGGACCATATCGTCTATGTCTGGCTCGACGCGCTGACCAACTACATCACCGCCGCCGGCTATCCCCATGTAAATTCGGAATTTTACCAGCGCTACTGGCCGGCCGACATACACATCGTCGGCAAGGATATCATGCGCTTCCACGCCATCTTCTGGCCGGCATTCCTGATGTCGGCCGGCGTGCCGCTGCCCGGCCAGGTCTTCGGCCACGGCTTCCTGACCATCGAAGGCCGGAAAATGTCGAAATCGGTCGGCAATGTCGTCACGCCCGACGCCATGAAGGAGACCTACGGCGTCGACCGGATGCGCTATTTCCTGATGCGCGAGGTGCCGTACGGCAACGACGGTTCGGTGACGCCCGAAGCCATCGTGCAGCGGATCAACAGCGATCTCGCGAACGACCTGGGCAATCTCGGCCAGCGCGTGCTGACGATGATCGCCCGGAACTGCGACGGCCGGGTGCCGGAACCGGGCGATTTCACCGCGGCAGACGACGCGCTGTTCGCCGCCGCTGCGGCGCTGGTGGAGGAAACCCGGCGCGAAATGGCCGATCTGGCGATCCACCGGATGCTGGAGGCGATCTGGCGGGTCGTCGGCGACGCCAACCGCTATGTCGACGCCCAGGCGCCCTGGGCGCTGCGCAAGACAGATCCGGCGCGCATGGCGACGGTGCTCTACGTTCTGGCCGACACGATCCGGCAGCTGGCGATCTTCGTGCAGCCGGTTGTGCCGGATGCGGCGGCGGCCTTGCTGGAACAGCTCGCAGTGCCGGACGAGGAGGGCGCCCGGGACTTTGCGGCCCTGCCGGCACGTCTCGAACCCGGCACGGCGCTGCCGGCGCCCTGGCCGGTGTTCCCGCGCTTCGTCGCCGAAGACGCCGCCTGACCCCCGCCTGAAGACACCCGACGATGCTGGTCGACAGCCACTGCCATCTGGATTTCGACTCCCTGGCCGAGGACCGCGCCGCCGTTCTGGACCGCGCATGGGGCGCCGGGATCGAAACCATTGTGACGATCTGCACGCGCATGAGCCGGTTCGGCGAGATTCTGGCGATAGCGGCGGCGCACGAGCGCGTCTACTGCTCGGTCGGCGTCCATCCCCACAATGCCGACGAGGAAGGCATCGGCAACGCTGCGCAACTGGTCGGGAAAACGGAGAACGGCAAGGTCGTCGGCATCGGCGAGACCGGGCTGGACTATTTCTACACGAACAGCCGCCCGGATGCCCAGCGCGCCAGTTTTCTCGCCCATATCGCCGCCGCGCGCGAAACCGGCCTGCCGCTGATCGTCCATGCGCGCGACGCCGATAAGGAAACGATGGAGATTCTGTCGGCGGAGCGGGAGCGGGGCGCCTTTCCCGGCGTCATCCATTGTTTTACCGGCTCGCGGGCGCTTGCCGAACGGGCGGTGGCGCTGGGGCTGTATATTTCCTTCTCCGGCATTCTTACCTTCAAGAAGGCGGAGGAGCTGCGCGAGATCGCCTGCGATCTTCCCGAGGACCGGCTGCTCGTCGAGACCGACGCGCCGTTCCTCGCGCCGGTCCCGCATCGCGGCAAGACCAACGAGCCGTCCTTCGTCGTCCATACCGCACAATGCCTGGCAACGGTTCGCGACATGCCGGTGGAGCGGCTGGAGCGGGTAACGACAGACAACTTCTACCGTCTTTTCAATAAGATAGACCGTCCAGCTGCACCAGCCGTATCCTGATTATATTTTCCATAATATATATTATGCGAATCATCGATGCGGCGCGTGAGGCTTAAAACAATGACGACTTCCCCTTCTCCGGCCGCAAACGATCCAACCCGCGATCGAGCCCTCGAACCGGAACGCGACGCTGCGGAAGCCGCAACCCAGGTCCGGCGTCTGCTGAACATCATGGCGGCGCTGCGCAACCCGGACGGCGGTTGCCCCTGGGACCTGGAACAGGATTTCGCCAGCATCGCGCCTTACACCATCGAGGAAGCCTACGAGGTTGCCGACGCCATCGGCCGCAACGACATGGCCGACCTGCAGGACGAACTGGGCGACCTCCTGTTCCAGGCCGTGTTCCACGCCCGGATGGCGGAAGAAACCGGCGTATTCGATTTCGCCGACGTCGCCCGCTCCATCGCCGACAAGATGGAGCGACGCCATCCGCATGTCTTCGGCACGGAACGGGTCGCCTCGGTCGAGGCCCAGTCGGCCGCGTGGGAAGAGCACAAGGCGCGGGAACGGGACGAGAAATCGCAACAAAGCGGCGATGCCGCCAGCGTGCTGGACGATGTGCCCACCGCCCTCCCCGCCCTGCTGCGGGCGCACAAACTCGGCCGGCGCATGGCGCGGGTCGGCTTCGACTGGCCGGATGCGCTGTCGATTACCGAAAAGGTGACCGAAGAACTCGGCGAGTTGTGCGAGGAAATCCGCCGCGGCGACGAAACCCGCGCCGCAGAAGAGCTGGGCGACCTGCTGTTCACCGTCGCCCAGGTCGGCCGCCGTCTCGGTATCGATCCGGAGGAAGCCCTGCGGCAGGCGAACCGGAAAGTCGAGCGCCGGTTCCGCGCCGTCGAGGACAGGATACGCAAGGACGGCGACGATATCGCCGAACTGTCCATGGACGCGCTGGAACGCCACTGGGCCGAGGCCAAGGCGGCGGAACGGGCGCGATAGCCTGTCAGTTCGTCAGCGCGCGCCGCCGCCCATCGCCCCGCCGGCCGCTACCGCTTGCCTTCGCGCTCCTGCTTGCGGCGGATTTTGCGCCATTTGCGCACGTCCCTGAGGTGCTGCCGGTAGGTCTTGGAAAAAACGTGGCCGCCGGTGCCGTCGGCGACGAAATAAAATTCTTCGTGCGCCATCGGATGGACGGCGGCCTCGATCGCCTTGCGGCCGGGATTGGCAATCGGCGTCGGCGGCAGGCCGAAATGAACATAGGTGTTCCAGCGGTGCGGCTTCTTCAGGTCCTTGCGCAGCAGGCGGCGGCCGAGCGGCGACTTGCCTCCGGTCAGGCCGTAAATCACCGTCGGGTCGGTCTCCAGCTTCATGCCCCGGCGCAGCCGGTTGACGAAAACGCCGGCGATACGCGCCCGCTCGCCCGCCTTGCCGGTTTCCTTCTCCACGATCGATGCCAGGATCAGCGCCTCGCCTTTCCAGCGCAGCGGCAGGTTCGAATCCCGGCCCGCCCAGGCCGCGTCGAGCGCTTCGTCCATGGCGGCCTGCATGCGCCGGATCAGTCGATCGCGCGCCTCGCCCCGGGCAAAAAGGTAGGTGTCCGGCATCAGCGCACCCTCGGCCGGCTTCAGAGTGATCGGGCCGGTCAATTCCGGGACCTGCCGGACGCGCTCGAGCACCTGCCAGGTGGTCAGGCCTTCGGGAACGGTCAGGCGGCGCAGCACCGTCCGGCCCGCGATGATTATTCCCAGCGCCTCCCGCTGGCTGACGCCGGGCGGAAAGCGGTATTCGCCCGCCTTGATCCGGCGGTCGGCGCCGAGGATCTGCGCCCATATCCGGAACAGGGCGGGATGCCGGACAACGCCGGCTTCCTTCATCTCCCGGATCACCCGGTCCATGCCGACGCCTTTCGGCACGTCGATGGACGCGGCGGCCTGCAGCGGCCCCTGTTTGGTGAAAACGTGGAACCCGTAGCCGACCGCGCCCGCCGCCAGAACGATCGACAGCGACAGGATTGCGACGGCCCATGTCAGGTAACGCACCATCCCTAACCGCCTGACGGCACCATGCTTCGGGGTCTCCGGAATCTCCGGGTCTACGGCGCGGCGGCGAACAGCAGCGACGCGTTGGTGCCGCCGAAGCCGAAAGAGTTCGACAGCGCGTGGCGGATCGGCCGCTCTTTCGCCTCATGGGCCGCCAGGTCGATATCGCAGCCGTCGGACGGATTGTCGAGGTTGAGCGTCGGCGGCGCCACCTGATGCTTCAGCGCCAGGATGGAAAAGATCGCCTCGACGCTGCCGGCCGCGCCCAGCAGATGGCCGATTGCCGATTTGGTCGAAGACATGGTCGCCTTGTAGGCATGGTCGCCGAACAGCCGCTTGACCGCGCCGAGCTCGATCTCGTCTCCGAGCGGAGTCGAAGTGCCGTGGGCGTTGATATAGTCGATGTCGTCCAGGTTCAGCTTTGCCCGGCGCACGGCGTTGCGCATGGCGCGGTAGCCGCCGTCGCCGTCCGCGGCCGGCGCGGTAATGTGGTAGGCGTCGCCCGACAGGCCGTAGCCGACGATCTCGGCATGGATGGCCGCGCCGCGCTTTCTGGCGTGTTCGTATTCCTCGAGGATGACGATGCCGGCGCCCTCCCCCATCACGAAACCGTCGCGGTCCCGGTCCCACGGCCGCGAGGCGCGCAGGGGCTCGTCGTTGAAGTGCGTCGACATGGCCCGGGCGGCGCAGAAACCGGCCATGCCCAAGCGGCACACCGCCGCCTCGGCGCCGCCGGCAACCATGATTTCGGCGTCGTCGAGCATAATCAGGCGCGCTGCGTCGCCGATCGCGTGGGCGCCGGTCGAGCAGGCCGTGACAACGGAATGGTTCGGCCCCTTGAAGCCGTATTTGATCGAGACGTGGCCCGAGGCCTCGTTGATCAGCGCCGACGGGATGAAGAAGGGCGAGATGCGGCGCGGCCCCCGCTCGTGCAGCACGATCGATCCGTCGTAGATCGTCTCGAGCCCGCCGATGCCCGAGCCGATCAGGACGCCGGCGCGGTCGCGTTCTTCTTCGGTTCCGGGACTCCAGCCGGCGTCGGCGATCGCCTGTTCCGCCGCCGCGATGGCATAGACGATAAAATTGTCGATCTTGCGGAGATCTTTGCGGGCAATCGTGTCTTCGGCGACGAAGGGCGTAACGAAATCCGGTCCGTTTTCCGGCGCTTCTCCGAGGTCGGGGCGCGGCAACTGACCCGCGACCCGGCACGGCAGATCGGACACGTCGAAGCGCGATATCGACCGGATGCCGGACCGGCCGGCCACGAGATTGTCCCAGGTCTCGCCGACGCTCACGCCGAGCGGCGTGGTCAGACCGAGACCGGTGACGACGACGCGCCTCATCGCCCGCACCCTTCGGCTACGCCCGTCCGGTCAGCACGAAGGGTCTGCCGGGGCCGGGGTCGCAGCGGCCGTCGCGGCGCCGGAGCGGCCGGACATGAAATTTTCCGAAGCGTGGCGGGCATCCGCCGGTCCCCATTGGAAATTCGCGGGGCGGCGCAGGCATCGTTCCGCGATCAGGATTTCATTTCGCCGATGAAATCGATCGCATCCTTGACGGTTGTAATTTTCTCGGCAGCATCGTCCGGAATTTCAATGTCGAACTCTTCCTCAAACGCCATGACCAGTTCGACCGTGTCGAGGCTGTCCGCGCCGAGATCGTCGATGAAGCTTGCATCCTCGGACACCTTGGCCTCGTCGACGCCCAGATGTTCGACAACGATTTTCTTCACGCGATCTGCAACGTCGCTCATGTGACTCTTTCCTTGGTACTTTTCCGGTGATTGGGCGCCAGCGGAACCGGCGCGAAGGACGCTCCGACGGGAAAGCTCCGACATGCGTGCCTGTGCGTTCTCCTGCCACGCGCCTTTTGACGCGGAAATTTCCGGCACTCCGAACCGCTCTCCCAGCCCTTCGGCCCGACCCGATAACACAGGGCGCAGCGGTTGGCCAGCAACCCGGCGCCGGATAGTCGCCGGGACAGTCGCCGACGCGCCGTTCCGCGGTTCGAACTGCCGAAAGACCGACAGTCTACGGAAACGGCATCGCGGCAAATCGACGTGGCGGTTTAGTTTCGCGAGCTAATACCATGTGACGTATTGTCTCTGAACACAAATAATTCATAAGCGTGATAAAAATCACACATCGATGCCGAAATTCTGCTACAAGGGGATTGCCAGATACATTGGTTTTGACCTCCGTCATCTCCCCCAACAATGTGTCTGACACCGAGACTTGCGCCCCGCCGGTATACTGGCGGGGCTTTTTCTTTCCCGGCTTCTATCCCTGCTGGCAGCGGCTTCCGGCCTTATCCGCCCGCGGGCGTCCGACCGCGACCGGAAAATGCTTGGCGCCGGGGCGGCAATCCTCATATCCGGTACAGAGACGACTGCCCGGAACAGCTTCATGCGCCGCCCGACCCGCATCTCCCCTCGCCTTCTTTCCGCCGCGTTCGCCGCCGTGCTCGCGCCGACGGTGCAGGCAGAAGCCAGGACCTTCCAATCCAGCGCCGGCCCGCTCAAGGTCGTCACCGTCGCCCGCGGCCTGGACCATCCCTGGTCGCTGGCCTTCCTGCCGTCGGGCCGGATGCTGGTCACCGAACGGCCGGGGCGCCTGCGCATCGTGACCCGCAACGGCGGCGTCGGGGCGCCGGTCCGCGGCGTGCCCAGGGTTGCGGCGCGCGGCCAGGGCGGCCTGCTCGATGTCGTCGCCGATCCCGATTTCGCCCGGAACCGAACAATCTTCTTTTCCTATTCCGAACCGGGCCGTGGCGGCGCCGGAACCGCCGTTGCGCGCGCCAGGCTCGACGGCAATGCCCTCACCGACCTGAAGATCGTCTTCCGCATGGCGCCGAAATCTCGCGGCGGGCGGCATTTCGGCTCGCGCATCGTCATCGCGCGCGACGGCGCCCTCTTCGTCACCCTGGGCGAGCGCGGCGAGCGCCGCCGCACCCAGGACACGAGCATCCATCGCGGCCAGGTCATCCGCATCGCCAGGGACGGTTCGGTTCCGAAAGACAATCCTTTCGTCGGCCGCAAGGGGTTTCGCCCGGAAATCTGGTCCTACGGCCATCGCAACCCGCAAGGCGCGGCGCTGCATCCGGTGACCGGCAAGCTGTGGATTCACGAGCATGGCGCGCGCGGCGGCGACGAGGTGAACATTCCCGAGCCCGGCCGCAACTACGGCTGGCCGATCATCGCCTACGGGCGGCACTACTGGGGCGGCAGAATCGGCGAAGGGACCCACAAAGCCGGCCTCGAACAGCCGGTCCATTACTGGGATCCGTCGATCGCGCCTTCGGGCATGGCCTTCGTGACCGGTCCGGTCTTCGAGACGTGGCGCGGCGACATGCTGGTCGGCGCCCTCGGCTTCCGGATGCTGGTCCGGCTGCGTTTCGACGGCACGCGGCCGGTGCAGGAGGAGATGCTGCTTGAGGACCTTGACGAACGGATCCGCGACGTGCGGGTCGGGCCGCGCGGCTATATCTGGCTGTTGACGGACAGCGAGGACGGGCGCGTGCTCCGGGTGGAACCGTCGCGATGAGCGCGCCGGCTAGGAAGCTGCCGCGTCGCCGTAGTTCACGCAAATCTTGGTGCTGTCCGCCACCGACAGCGGATCGCCGGTCAGACCGCAGCGGTGCACATCCTCGGCGAAGCTGTTGCGGCAGAAATGCGTGCAATCGGTACACACGCCATAGTTGAGGCCGCCGCTTTTCGCCTGCAGGCAATCGACTACGCGGTCGAGGAAGCGGCTGGCTTCGTCCATTTCGTCGCCCAGCACGCCGGCGACCGACGCGACACAGTGCAGCGGGTCGTTCTCCAGCGCCGCCTCGCCCGCCCCGGTCAGCCGGAGCAGGACCGCGCGCCTGTCCCGGCCGCTCGTCTCGCGGCCGATCAGGCCCTTGGCCTCCAGAGCCTTGATGGTCTGCGACATCGTCCCGCGGGTCGTGCCGAGATAGTCGCTGATGGCGGTGGGGGTGCGCGAGTAGCGGTTGGCCCGGCCGAGATAGCGCAGAGCGGCCCATTGCGCCGGGTTGAGGCCGCCGGCAAACTGCAGGCAATGGACCGCCCGCCCGAGGCGGTCGACCAGGCTGGTCATACGGTCGATGGAGGGGTCGCCGTCGGTCTTGCCGTTGCCGTTCGCGCAGGGATCGCAGCCATTGGCGGCGCGTCCATTGGACGCCGGCGCGGACTCTGTGGAGGCCTGGACAGACGGCATGCCGATCATGCAACCGTAACTAGGCCCCGCCCAACCGATGTCGAGTCGATATTTTTTCCTTGTAATTATATTGCGTGTCATATATTGTCGAGTCGAAATCACTTGAAATTCGGAATCCACGAAAGGATGCGGTAGCCCCATGGCTTACGCAGACTCTGCCGCAACGGAACGGAGCAATCGGCGCTATATCTCGGCGGCGATGGATGCGCCCGTTCTGGAGCGGGAATACGAAGTCGACCTCGCCCGGCGCTGGAACGAAAAGCGCGACGAGCGCGCGATGCACGAGATTATCGAGGCGCACGCCCGGCTCGTCGTGCGGATCGCCGCCGGCTTCCGCTCGAGCGGCCTGCCGATGGCCGATCTCATGCAGGAAGGCAATATCGGCCTGATGGAAGCGGTCGAGCGTTTCGACCATGAGCGCGAAGTCCGCTTCTCGACCTATGCGTCCTGGTGGATCGTCGCGTCGATCCAGAACTATATCTTGCGCAATTCCTCCATCGTGCGCGCGGCGACGACGCCGAAGCAGCGCCGGCTGTTTTTCAACCTGCGCCGGCTGCGCGCCCAGCTCAGCACCGGTTTCGACGGCCAGCTGACCACCGACGAACGGCAGATCATCGCCGACAAGCTGGACGTGACCGTTGCCGATGTCGAGCGCATGGAGCTGCACCTGACCCGTCCGGACCAGTCGCTGAACGCGCTGATCGGCCTGGAGGACGATGGCGCGCAATTCCAGGACCTGCTGGAGGATACCGGCCCCGGGCCGGAGGAACTGGCTGCCAATGCCAGCGGCCGGCGGACACGGAAGAAGTGGCTGGAAACCGCGCTCGACAAGCTGACCCCGCGGGAACGGCGCATCATCGTCCGCCGCTTCCTGGAAGAGGACAAGAGCACCCTTGCCGAGATCGGCGTCGAATTCGGCGTCAGCAAGGAGCGGATCCGGCAGATCGAGAGCCGGGCGCTGCAGAAAATGCACGCGTCGCTGGCCCAGATGGGCGGTTCGCCGAAAGACCTGTTCGACAGTTGATCCAAAACTGATCCGTAGCGGGCCTCAGTCGATCGAACGGCGGCCGGACATTCCGGCCGCCGTTTGACGATTCCCGCATACGGACGACGGAAAACCGCCTCTCTCCCCATAAAGGCCTGAATGCGTATTACGGCGCAGCGGGGAGCGATTCCGGGCCGAACGGCCCGCGTAACGCGCCGAATTGACGCGAAGCCGCGGTTTTGCGACCGGCTTGTCTGGCGCGAAACAAACGATATACCCTGCCTCGAATCCTGTCCTGGAGGAAATCATGAACAAATTCAAAAGGCTCGCCCCGGCGGTTGCCCTGTTGATGGCCGGCGGCCTGCTCAGCGCTTGCGACAACAAGGAAGCGGTCGAGAAGCTGGCCAGCCAGATCGAAGCCACCAAGGGCGAAGTTGCGGCGGCGGCCAAGGGACTCGGCGACCGGCTCAAAAAGGGCATGGCGGACCTGGACGCCAAGATCGCCGCTGCCACGGGCAAGGCGGATAAGGCTGCCGCGGCGGCGACCGCCACCGCCGGCAAGGCCGGCGCGCTCGACGACGCCACCAAGGCGCTCGGAACCGCGCTCGACGAGGTCAAGGCCCAGGTCGGGGCGGCAGCCAAATCCCTGAGCGCGGATATCGGGAAAAACCGGATGCAGGTCACCGCGGTCACCGGAGCGGTCGCGAAAAATCAGGAGCAAATCGGCGGACTCGCCAAGGCGACCGATTCCCTGACCGTTTTGCTTCAGGAGAACCGGGACCGGATCGGCGCGGTTGCCGGCGCTACGGACTCTCTGAAAGCGGCCCTCGACAAGCTTCAGGCCCAGGTCGCCGGCGTCGGCGACACCGTGATGGCCGAAGCCAGGAAGGCCGCAGCGCAGCGCGAAGAGCAAATGAAGAAGGCCGATGGCGCGCTCGCGGCACTGGCGAGCCGGCTCGCGGCGGCGGAGAAGAAAGCCGGGGACATGGCGACAGCAGCAGCGGCCAGTGCCGCCGAGGCGGCCGGTCTCAAGAAGCAGCTGGAAGACCTGGCTGGCCGGGTCGCCGCAGCCGAAGAGAAACTGAAAGCTCCCGCGCAGAACTAGGATCCCGGCCATGCCCGATTCCGGCCCGGCGGCACACGAAGCCGATTCGGGCTGGTCCGGGTATTACGAAATAACGGCGGGCCGGCCGCCCCGCCGGACGACACTGACAGCGCTTGCCGAACTCCCGGTCGCGTCCGGTCCTCTCCCGGCCCACGCGGTCGATCTGGGTTGCGGCGGCGGTCGCGATACCGCGCCGCTGCTGGAGGCCGGCTGCACCGTGCTCGCGCTCGACCGGGCCATAGAAGCGGGCACGGTGCTGCAAGACCGCTTTCCGGCCGCCTGGGACTGCGGGCAGCTGACCTTCCGCCGGGCGGACTTCGCCCGTGACGGCCTGGACCTGCCTTCTACCTGCCTCGTCAACGCCAGTTTCTGCCTGCCCGCCTGTCCGCCGGACCGCTTCGGCGGCCTCTGGTCGCAGATTGCGCGGACGATCGTTCCGGGAGGGCTTTTTGCCGGGCATCTTTTCGGGCCGAACGACAGTTGGGCGCAGCGTGGCAACAGCTTGTCGTTTCACGACCGCGGCGATGTCGACGCGCTTGTGGCCGGATGGGAACCGCTGCTGGTCGAGGAAGAGGAAACCGATTCGGTCACGCCGCGCGGCGAAGCCAAGCACTGGCACATTTTTCATATCGTCGCCCGGAAACCGGCCTGACATGCCTGCCCCGTCCCGTTCCGTATCCCGCTCCGCATTCCGCACCGGCCGGACCGCAGGCTGCCTTGCCGCGCCGCTCCTGCTTCTGACTTGCGTGCTGGCCCCGGAACCGGCATTGGCGAAATGCGTGCAAGGCGAATGCTGGGGCGCCGTCGCGTTCAGCCGGCTGACCGGCTACTGGGTCTATTCGATGAACCATCCGGAAAGGGTCTCGGCGCGCAGCCGCGCGTGGCTGATGTGCGAGAAACGCTGCTCCGATGTCGTGACCGTGAAGAACGGCTGCCTGGCCCTGTTCGTCACGCCGAAAGGACGCTACGCCACGGCCGAAGGCCAAACCGCAGACGAGGCGACCAAACTGGCCCGCCGGCAATGCCGCGCCAAGCACGGCAAATGCGTGTTCCGCCTCGCCCGTTGCACCGCAGATTTCGAAGAATTGAAGCGTCGGGCTCTCGAAAAGGAGAAAAACAAGGGCGAGGGCCGGCCCCTCGTCACGCCGAAAAATGCTCTGCCGGCGCGGATCGAAGAACTGAAGCTGTAGCCCGAATTTCTCGCCGCAGACACGGTCTGCGCGGCGCTATCGGGCGTACAGGATTCCGGGGAACCGGGACCGGGCGGGAACCGATTCACATCCGTCGAGGTGAGAACGATGGATCGATACGACACGATCGCCGAGGCCTACCGGGATTCCAAGGAGCTCACGTTTCGCGACGTCATCGAGACCTACACGCTGTTCGAGATGCTGGGCGATGTGGGAGGGAAGACGGTCCTGGACATGGGCTGCGGAGACGGGTTCTACACGCGACTCCTCAAGCGCGCGGGAGCCGGCGAGGTTACAGGCGTCGATATCTCCGGGGAGATGATACGGCTTGCGACGGAGGAAGAGAGCCGCCGTCCCCTCGGATGCCTGTATCGGCATCGGGACGCCCGGACGTTCCAGCCGTGTGCAAGAGTCGACCTCGTCCTGGCGTCCTTTCTCCTGCACTACGCGAAGTCCGACGAAGAGCTTCGAAGGTTCTGTCGGGCGTGTCTCGACGCGCTCCGCCCGGGAGGACGATTCGTGGGTTTCGTAGCCAACACACATATCCCGCTCAAGGGGACTGTTTCGTGGAAGAAATACGGCATCGTGAAGGTATATCCGCAGACACGCCGAGATGGCGGCGTCATCACGGTGCGGATCACGAACGATGACAGTCGGGAGTTCGAATTCGAAAACTGCTTTTTCGCGCCTCTAACCTATCGGAAAGCCTTCGATGAAGCCGGCTTTGCGGACTTTCGGTGGGTCGAACCCGAGCTGCACCCGAACGAACGCAACAATCCGTTCTGGGACGACTTCCTGAGGATTCCGCCTTTCATGGCTTTCTCGGCATCCCGAGGAAGGAGCTGAAGAGCGCGAAGAGGATTGCCGGGCGGCAAATTTTTCGATCCGATCCACTGCCAACTTTCGGCTCCGCCTCCCAGGTCGGCGCCAGATGCGTTGCGCCGTCCGCGACAGGCGCAGATAGGCGACGGCGTAACTCCGGTATGCAAACGCCCGCCGGTTTCCACCGGCGGGCGTTGACTATTGAGCCGCTCCGGTTTCCCGGAACGGCGGCGTGGCGACTTCAGACCTGCTGCAGGTTGACGGCCTTCGGGCCGCGGGTGTCCTGCTGGGTTTCGAACTGGATCTTCTGTCCCTCCGAGAGCTGGCCCAGGCCGGCGCGCTCGACCGCGGTGATATGAACGAACACATCCTTGCCGCCGCCGTCGGGCTGGATGAACCCATAGCCTTTGGTGGTGTTGAAGAACTTCACGGTACCGGTTTGCATACTTGCGTACTCACTTCATGCTGGTTGTGGCAGCCGAATAGATGGACTGCCGGATCCGCCGAAATGGCGGAGTGATCCTCTCCAAAAGCCCGGACGGTTCAGGATTTACGACCGGACGGGCCGCAGAAAGGCAGAAACGACTCACTCAATCTTCCGGAAGGCCTTCGAACGGAACGATTCGGGCGCAAAAATGCATGCCCGAACCGTCGGTAGAAAAGTCGACCAGCAGGCTTTCGTATGCCGTCGGCCCCGATGTGGGATGCAAACCGGCCGATGGCAAGCCCGAAATGCGAGGTCTTATGCTGCAATTCCGCGGATTTCTGCGGAATCAGGAGCCGGCGAAGATCCGGTCGATCAACCGGCCGTCCGTGTCGAGGCGCCTTGCCGGATCGCGCAGACTGTCCCAGTCGCACGGGGCTTCGGTCCGGCGCTGGAGCAGATCGATCAGATTCTCCCCGGTTTCGACGGCCTCCCGGCATGCCGATTTGACGATCGCCTGCGCCTCGATACGGGGCATATGGGCGGACAGCGCATAGCTGGCCGCTTCGGCAAGCAGCAGCCCGTTGGAGGCACCGAGATTGGCGCGCATGCGTTCGGGCCGGACGATCAGTCGGTCCAGCATGTCGTCGGCGGTCCGCAGCGCGCCGCCGGCTGCGGCCAGCATCGGGGGCAGGAGCATCCACTCGACGGTCCAGCCCGCCCCGCCCCGCTCGTGCTCCTGCGGCGCCGCCTGAAACACGCCGGCCAGTTGGGCGGCGGTATAGGATGCCAGCGCCATCAGGGTTTCGGCAGCGATCGGGTTGGATTTCTGCGGCAGGGTGCTGGAGCCGCCGCCGGCGCTGTCGGCCAGTTCCCCGACTTCGGTCATCGCCATCAGGGCCACGTCGTGGCCGATCTTGCCCAGGCTGCCGGCGACCATGGCCAGCCAGGACGCCAGCTCGCCGATACCGTCCCGCGCGACATGGCCGGCCGCCGGCGCCGGCGCCAGGCCGAGTTCTTCCGCCAGGGCGTCGGCAACGGCGAGTCCGTCCGGCCCGAGCGCCGAGAGATTGCCCGCAGCGCCGCCGAACTGGACGCGCAGGACCCGCGGGCGCATCTGCGCGAGCCGTTCGCGGTGGGCGATCGGCGGCTGCGCCCAGCGCGCCGCCTTCAGTCCGAAGCCGATCGGCAGCGCCTGTTGCGACCGGGTCCGTCCGGCCATCGGGGTGGCGCGGTGGGCGTCGGCCAGAGTCTTCAGTTTCGCCACGATGCTGGCGAGGCGGCGGTCGGCGATCTCCAGCACGGTCCGGGCCTGGAGCAGGAATCCGGTGTCGATAATGTCCTGGCTGGTCGCACCCCAATGGACCCAGGACGCGGCATCGCCGCCGACATGGCGGCGCAGCTGGGCGACGAATTCGACGGTCGGGACGCCGGTGACGGCGGTGTCGGCGCCGATGGCATCGAAATCGGCGTTAAAATCCTCCAGAGCTTCGCAGATTCGCGCTGCCGCGTCGGCCGGAATGACGCCGAGCCGCCCCTGCACCGCCGCCAGCGCCGCCTCGACCCGCACCATGGCCGCCATGGCCGCCTCGTCCGTAAGCGCGGCATTGACTGCCGGATCGGACAGCAGCGGCGCGATCGGGCGCGCTGCGAAGGGGCCGACCGTCACGAAACGGCGCGACTTTGCGGCGCGTCAGACATCGAAAAACACCGTCTCGCCGTCGCCCTGGAGGCGGATATCGAAGCGATAGACGGTGCTTCCGCGGCTCTGCGTCCGCTCGGCGATCAGCGTGGGGCGGCGCGGGGCATCGACGGCGCCGAGCACCGGATCGGCATCGTTCGCCTCGGCCTCATCGGAAAAGTAGAGCCGGGTATAGGCGTGGGAGAGCATGCCGCGGGCGAACACGCAGACGACGATGTGCGGCGCCTGCCAGGCATTGCCCAGGCCCGGCGCCGCGCCCGGCTTGACCGTGTGGAAGCGGAAACCGCCCTCCTTGTCCGTGCCTGTACGGCCGAAGCCATAAAAGGTGTCGTCGAGCGGCGCGCCGTTCCGGTCGTCCTCGTCGTGCCGGTAGCGGCCGGCGGCGTTGGCCTGCCATATCTCGATCATCGAATCGGGCACCGGGTTGCCCTCCCCGTCCAGCACCCGGCCTTCGACGACGATGTGCTCGCCCGCCGTCGTCTCGCTCGCCAGCACGGCGCTCGTATAGCCGCTGTAGCGGATGCCGTCCGCGAGCTCGGGTGTCAGGCCGTACAAGAAGAAGGGGCCGACGGTCTGGGATGCGGTCTGCTTTGCCATGGTGCGCCGCCCTACCCTTCCATCGGGGTCGCATCGCGGCCGCGCAGGACGATGTCCCACGCGTAGCCCAGCGCCCATTCCGGCCGGGTGACGTCCATCGAGAAGTCCGCGACCAGCGCCTGCATCGCCTCCGGGCTCGGCGAGCCCTTGAAGATCGGGTCGAATTCGAGCAGCGGATCGCCCGGGAAATACATCTGGGAGACCAGCCGGGTCGCGAAGCCCGGCCCGAACAGCGAAAAGTGGATGTGGGCCGGCCGCCAGGCGTTGTAATGGTTGCCCCAGGGATAGGCGCCGGGCTTGACGGTGACGAAGCGGTAGCGCCCGTCGGTGTCGGTCACGGTGCGGCCGGCGCCGATGAAGTTCGGATCGAGCGGCGCATCGTGCTGGTCGACCTCGTGGATGTAGCGGCCGGCGGCGTTGGACTGCCAGATTTCGACCATCGTGTGCGGGACCGCCCTGCCGTTTTCGTCCAGGACCCGGCCGGTGACGATGATGCGCTCGCCCATCGGCTCGCCATTGACCCGGGCGTTGACCGTCAGGTCCGCCTCGGCTTCCGGCGCGGCGTCGCGGCCGAAGGACGGCCCCGTGACCTCGGACAGCGTGTGCGGGATCGGCACCAGGGGCTGTTCGGGCGCCCGGTGCTTCGTAGACGCATAGGCCGGATAGTCGTAGGCCGGATGCACGTTCCAGTCGCGGGCGCGGTAGGGTGCGGGATCGGCCATCAGGTGTCTCCCTGTTCTTCGGCTTTTTCTTCGGCCATTTCGGCCAGTGTCCGCTTGGCGATCGCAAAGGCCCGGTTGGCCGCCGGCACGCCGCCGTAGACGGCAACATGCATCAGCGCTTCGCGGATGTCCTCCGGCGTCGCGCCGGTGTTGCGGGTCGCGCGGACGTGCATCGCCAGTTCCTCGTGATGGCCCAGCGCCGCCAGCAGCGCAATGGTCAGCAGGCTGCGGGTCCGCTTGTCGAGCTGCGGATCGCTCCACACATCGCCCCAGGCGCGCGCCGTTATATGGCGCAGGAATGCCGTGTCGAAGGTTGTGGCGTTGGCTTCGGACCGGTCGACATGGGCGTCGCCGAGCACCGCGCGCCGCGTCGCCCGGCCCCGTTCGATGGCCCCTTCGCCATCCGGACCGCCCGGCTCAGCCATCGGCATGGTCCTTCATGAAGGCGTCGATGGCATCGGCCAGGGCTACCGGCTGTTCGATGCAGGGCAGATGGCCGGATCCAGGAATCTCCAGATAGCGCGCGCCGGGAATGGCCTCGGCCAGTTCCTTGTTCATCGCCGGCGTGGTCGCGCCGTCCTCGGCGCCGCAGATTACCAGCGTGGGCACGCCGATACTCGCGCAGTGATCGCGCAAGTCGCCGTCCTTGAGCGCGTGGGAGACGCCGGCATAGCCCGCCGCCGGCGTATGGACCAGCATGTTGCGCCAGCCGGCGAACGCCACCGGATCGTTTTTCGCGAAGCCGTCGGAGAACCAGCGTTGCAGGATGGCGTCCGCCATGCCGGCAATCCCGTCCTCGCCCAGGGCGTTGTCGATTCGCGCCTGCCACATGGCGTCGTCGCCGATCTTGGCCGCCGTGTCGCACAGGATGAGCGCACGGACCTTGCCGGGATGGGCCTTGTGGAGCTGCTGGGCCGTCACCCCGCCGACCGACAGGCCGCAGACGACGGCGCGTCCGAAGCCGGCGGCGTCCATGACCCCGGCCAGGTCGTCGCCCAGCCGCTCGATGGAATAGGCGCCCTCGGGGCAGACCGTCAGCCCGTGGCCGCGCGTGTCGTAGCGCAGAATCCTGTAGCGATCCGACAGCCGGCCCGCAACGGCGGCCCACGAGCGGAAATCGGTGCCCAGCGAATTGGATAGCACCAGCTTCGGCCCGTCGGCCGGCCCCTCGACCCGGTAGTGGAGGACGATGTCGTCGACCTCGGCGAACCGCAACCCGTCCGTCATGCCTTTAGGTGTCATGTTTGGGCGGCCTCCCTCCCCGCTCGTTTCCGGCGGCCAGCATAGCGGGACAAACCCGGCAGCTTCAACTCGGCCCGCATGTCGCGGGAGGCCGCCGCGCGCTTTGCCGGCCTTGAACCGCGGCGGCGTCGGGCGGACAATGGCGCCCCACTTTCCGATGCGCGGCGTCGACCGCGTCCCGCGAGGAGGCCGGCCATGAGCGATCCGGTGATCGACCGGCACAGCGATGCCCTGATCGTCGTCGACGTGCAGAACGATTTCTGCCCCGGCGGCGCGCTGGCGGTCGACAGGGGCGATGCGATCGTTCCGGTCGTCAACGATCTTTCTGCCCGCTTCGCCCATGTCCTGCTGACCCAGGACTGGCATCCGCGCAACCACAAGAGCTTCGCCAGCAACCATCGCGGCGGCACGCCTTTCGATACGGTGGACATGCCCTACGGCGCGCAGACCCTGTGGCCCGACCATTGCGTCCAGGGCACCCGTGGCGCGGAGTTCCACAACCGCCTGAACGTCGAGCGAGCCGAGCTGGTGATCCGCAAGGGTTTCCGAAGCGAAATAGACAGTTATTCGGCGTTCTTCGAAAATGACAGGAAGACGCCGACGGGTCTCACCGGCTATCTGCGCGAGCGCGGGCTGACCCGCCTGTTTTTCGCCGGCATCGCGACCGACGTCTGCGTCGCCTTCTCCGCGCTCGACAGCCAGGCCCAGGGCTTCGGGACCGTCGTCGTGGAGGACGCCTGCGCCGCCATCGACCGTAACGGCTCGCTCGACGCCGCCATCGGGCAGATGGAAATGCAGGGCGTCGCCCTCTTCCCCAGCGCATCGATCCGATAGGCCGCATCATGGATTTCTCGCTCTCCCGCGACCAGCGCGCCCTCCAGGCCCGCGCCCGCGAACTCGCCGAAGGCGCCTTTGCCGGCCGCGCCGCCGAGATCGACCGGACGGAAGCCTATCCCTGGAACAACGTCCGCGAGATGACCGAGGCCGGCTTCTTCGGCATGACGATCCCGGAGGCCTATGGCGGCGGCGGCCGCAGCTATTTCGATACCGTGCTGGTGATCGAGGAAATGGCGAAGGTGTGCGGCCCGTCGGGCCGGATCGCCGTCGAGGCCAACATGGGCGCGATCGGCGCGATCATGGCCTATGGCAGCGAGGACCAGAAGAAACTGGCCGCCGGCCTGGTGCTGGAGGGCGACAAGCCGGCGATCTGCATTACCGAGCCGGACGCCGGCAGCGCAGCGACCGACATGACGACAAGGGCGGAGTTGAAGGGCAACCGTTACATCGTCAACGGCATGAAGCACTGGATCACCGGCGGCGGCGTCTCGCGCCTGCATCTGATCTTCGCCCGGGTGTTCGATGCCGAGGGCGAGGACCAGGGCATCGGCGGCTTCATCGCGATCCGGGACGAGACGCCGGGCCTGCGCATCGGTAAGCGCGAACCGGCGATGGGCCTGCGCGGCATTCCCGAGACCGAGATCCATTTCGAGGACATGGAAATCGCGCCGGACAGGATGGTGATTCCGCCGCGCGGCCTGCGCAAGGGCTTCGCCGACCTGATGAACGCCTACAACAGCCAGCGGGTCGGCGCCGGCACCGTAGCGCTCGGCCTCGCCGCCGGCGCCTACGAGCGGGGGCTGGATTACACGCAGCGCCGCGAACAGTTCGGCCGGCCGATCGCCGAATTCCAGGGCCTGCAATGGATGCTGGCCGACATGAGCATCCGGCTCGACGCTGCCCGGCTCATGCTGTGGCGCGCCGCAGCCAGCGCCGAGTCGAGCGGCACCGGCTTCCCGGACCCGCTGGCCGCCGCACAGGCCAAGGTCATGGCGGCCGATCTGGCGATCGAGGTGACAAACGACGCGCTCCAGCTCTGGGGCGCAGCCGGTTATTCGCGCAACAGCCCGATGGAGCGCTACGTCCGCGACGCCCGCATGTTCGCGATTGCCGGCGGCACCGCGCAAGTTCTGCGCACCCTGGTCGCCTCGCGCATCCTCGACCGCAAGCTGCCCCAGACCCGCGACGGCTATACGAAGCTGGCCGAGGCGGCAGCGCGGGAAGCGGCGGAATAGGCCTGGGGCGCACTTGCCCTACTCCGCCACCTGCCGGATTTCCGTCTCGATCGTGTTGCTGCGCTCCAGCGTCCGGTGGACCGGGCATTTGTCGGCGATTTCGAGCAGGCGGGCGCGCTGTTCTGCATCGATGTCGCCCCACACCTCGATCGAGCGGCTGAGCCGGTCGATCTTGCCGGTCCGGGTCTCGCAGTCCGCGCAGTCCTCGGCGTGGACCTTGTCGTGGCGGACGCGGGTGGCGATCCATTCGACCGGCCACTTCTTGCGGTCGGCATACATCCTGAGCGTCATGGTCGTGCAGGCGCCGAGCGCAGCGGCGAGATAGCTGTAGGGCGTCGGGCCGGTGTTGCTGCCGCCGAGCGAAACCGGCTCGTCCGCCAGCAGCCGGTGCGTGCCGTCGTCGACGATCTGGGCGAACTTCCCGGTTCCTGTCTCGTAAACGATCAGTTCGCCCGGTTCGGGCTCCAGGCGCCGTTGCGCCGCACGCTCCGGCTTCGGCAGATAGCGCACGGCCCAGGACGCCAGGACGTCGGCGACATAAACCGCATCGGCGCGCCGGGTCAGCAGATGGTCGGCATCGTCGAGCGATACGAAACTCTTTGGGTGCTTCGCGGCCTGGAAAATGGCGCCGGCATTCCCGATCCCGACCGTCGCGTCCAGCGGCGCGTGGAACACGATCAGCGCCTTCTTCATGGCGCCAATCCGGTCCGCCAGGCGCTGGCCTTCGATATCCTCCAGGAACTGCCGGCGAATCGTGAAGGTGCGGCCGGCCAGCCGGACCTCTGCGGCCCCTTCAGCCTCGATCCTGCCGATATCGGCCTCGAAGTTGTGCGTGACATGGGCCGGGTCCGCCGGCGCGCCGACCGTGGCGACGGCCCTGGCCTCGGGGATGTCGCCGGCCGCCGCCAGCACCGCCGCGCCGCCCAGCGAATGGCCGACCAGCAGGTCCGGCGCCCGGCGGTGGGTACGCAGCCAGTCGGCGGCCCGGATCAGGTCCTGGACGTTGGAGGAGAAGTCGGTGTTGGCAAAATCGCCGTCGCTGGCGCCCAGGCCGGTAAAGTCGAAGCGCAGGACGGCAAAGCCGCGCCCGGCCAGGCCCGCGCTGATTCGCGCGGCGGCGAAGACATCCTTCGAACAGGTGAAACAATGCGCGAAAAGGGCGTAGGCCCGGGGTTCGCCGTCCGGCAAATCGAGCCGCGCCGCGAGAGTCGCGTCCTGCGAGCCCTGGAATTCGATGCGCTCGGTTCTGCCTGCCCCGGTCCCGTTATCCATGGTCTGACACCTTGCGCCTTGCCGCTCCCGATAGTCGGAATATGGTTTGCCGGCTGCCGATCTCCGCCACCTATTCGAAAGAGAAGTTTCACATTGACGTTAGAACGACACGGCCAGCCCGCCCGCAAGGCCGAACTGCTGTCGCGGGAAACCGGCTGGCAGGGCTATTTCCGCCTCGACCGGCTGACCCTGCGCCATACCCGCCACGACGGCACGATGAGCCCGTCGTTCGAGCGCGAGATGCTCGAGCGCGGCAATGCCGCCGGGGTGCTGCCCTACGATCCGGTGCGCGACGAAGCCCTGCTGATCGACCAGTTCCGGCCCGGCCCGCTCGCCGCCGGCGACCCGGACCCGTGGCAGATCGAGATCGTGGCCGGCATGATCGACAAGGCGGGCGAAAGCGCCGAAGACGTCGCGCGGCGCGAGGCGATGGAGGAAGCGGGTATCGAGATCGGCGAACTGGAGCCGATCGCCGAGGTCTATACCACGCCCGGCGCCTGCACCGAACGGATCGCCCTGTTCTGCGGGCGTTGCGATCTGGCTGGGGCCGGCGGGCTCTTCGGCATTGCCGGCGAAAACGAGGATATCCGGGCTTTCCCGTGCAGCATGGCGGAGGTCGAGGCGGCGCTGGCAAACCGCACCGTCCGCAACGCAATCACCGTCGTCGCCCTGCAATGGCTGTGCCTGAACCGGGAGCGCCTGCGCACGGCCTGGAAAGGTTGATAGGTTCGGCGCAGATGCCTAGGTTGCGCCATTGTTCGACTCTCGGATGCGGGTCTCAGCGATGACCATCAGGGACGGCTTTGTCGGCGCCATCGGCAACACCCCGCTCATCGAGCTGAGAGGCCCGTCGGAGGCGACCGGCTGCACCATCCTCGGCAAGGCCGAATTCCTCAATCCCGGCCAGTCGGTGAAGGACCGGGCCGCGCTCGCCATCATCGACGACGCCGAACGCTCCGGCGCCCTGCAGCCCGGCGGCACGATCGTCGAAGGCACCGCCGGCAACACCGGCATCGGCCTCGCCCTGGTCGGCAATGCCCGCGGCTACCGGACGGTCATCGTGATTCCGGACATCCAGTCCCAGGAGAAGAAGGACATGCTGCGCCTGTGCGGCGCGGAGCTGATCGAGGTTCCAGTCGTGCCCTACAAGGACCCGAACAACTATGTGAAGGTGTCGGGCCGGCTGGCGGCGGAACTTGCCGAAAAGGAGCCGAACGGCGCCGTTTGGGCCAACCAGTTCGACAATCTCGCCAATCGCGACATGCATTGCCGCACGACCGGCCCCGAAATCTGGGAGCAGACCGGCGGCAAGCTGGACGGATTCATCTGCGCCATCGGCACCGGCGGGACGCTGGCTGGCGTTGCGACTGCGCTGCGCGAGCGCAACAGGGATATCCGTATCGGCCTGGCCGACCCGATGGGCGCGGCGCTGTGGCACTACTATGTTTACGGCGAGCTGAAGGCCGAAGGCTCGTCGATCGCCGAAGGCATCGGCCAGGGCCGCATCACCGCGAATATAGAAGGGCTCGAAGTCGATCACGCCTACCGGATCACCGACCACGAGGCGCTGCCCTATTGCTTCGACCTGCTGCAGTACGAAGGCCTGTGCCTGGGCGGCAGCAGCGGCGTCAATATCGCCGGCGCGGTCCGCCTCGCAAAAGATATGGGCCCGGGCCACACCATCGTGACCGTCCTGTGCGACTACGGCAGCCGCTACCAGAGCAACCTGTTCAATCCCGTTTTCCTGCGGGAAAAGGGGCTGCCGGTGCCGAAATGGCTGGGGAACTGAACGACGCATGACTTACGCAAACCCTTCCGCGCTCGTCTCCACCGGCTGGCTCGCCGATCATCTGGACGCGCCGGATGTCCGGACGGTCGACGCCTCCTGGTACCTGCCGGCGATGAACCGCGATGCGAAGGCCGAATACGCCAACGCCCATATTCCCGGCGCGGTCTATTTCGATATCGACGAGATTGCGGACACCGACTCGCCCTACCCCCACACCCTGCCGAGCCCGGAGAAATTCTCCTCCCGGGTGCGCAAGCTGGGCCTCGGCGACGGCAACCGGATCGTCGTCTACGACGGCGCCGGCATCTTCAGCGCGCCACGGGTCTGGTGGATGTTCCGCCGCTTCGGCCATGGCGATGTCGCCGTGCTCGACGGCGGCTTCCCGAAATGGCTGAAGGAAGGCCGGCCGACCGAGGCCCTGCCGCCCATGCCCCATGAGCGACATTTCACGCCCCGCGTCGACCACACAATGGCGCGGGATCTGCCCCGGATGCGCAGGATCGTGGCCGAAGGGCGCCGGCAGATCGCCGATGCCCGCTCCTTCGACCGCTTTACCGGCGAGGCGAAGGAACCGCGGCCCGGACTGCCGTCCGGCCATATCCCGGGCAGCCGGAGCCTGCCGTTCCAGAAATTGCAGGATGCCGAAAGCGGGACGATGCTGCCGGCCGACGGGCTCAAGACGGCATTCGAGGATGCCGGGATCGATCTCGCGCAGCCGGTGGTCGCAACCTGCGGCTCCGGCGTTTCGGCTTGTACGCTTGCGCTCGGCCTGCATTTGCTCGGCCACCGGGACGTTGCGGTCTACGACGGGTCCTGGAGCGAATGGGCGGCCCAGCCGGATGCGCCGATCGCCACCGGCCCCTGATTCGCCGACAATGGCCGACGCGCTCGTTCTCGCCCGGATCCGCCCCTGCACCGACAACGATTTCAAGGCCATCGCCGCCCTGTGGCGCAAGGCGGGACTGACCCGGCCGTGGAACGATCCGGCGCGGGATTTCGAGCGCTGCCGAAAAGCGCCGAACGCCGAGATTTTCATTGCCGAGCTTGGCGGTGCAGCGGTCGGCAGCGTCATGGCCGGCCATGACGGCCACAGAGGCTGGGTCTACTATCTGGCGGTCGATCCGGATGTGCAGCGCAACGGCCTCGGCCGGCGCCTGATGCGCCGCGCGGAGAAATGGCTGGAGAACGCCGGGGCGCCGAAGGTGCAGCTCATGCTGCGGGCGGACAACGCGCCGGTACGCGCCTTCTACGAGACCCTCGGCTATATGGATTCGGAGGTCGTGACATTCGAGAAATGGCTGGACGGCGAAGCGGGAGAGAAGAAAGCCGCGGCCCGAACCGGCCGAACCGGCTCGGGGACCGGACCCGAAGCGACGCTCGACATCGCCGTCACCTGGCTGGAGATGACGGTGCGGCCGACCCACCCGTCCTTCGCGCGGCCGAGCGGCGTTGCGCTGATGCGTGCCGGCGATCCCGGCGCCGGATTCTACCGCTATCTCTACAACCGCGTCGGGGCGGATTGGCTGTGGTACGAGCGGCGCGCCATGACGGACGAGGCGATCGACGCCATCGTTTCCGACGAGCGGGTCGAAATCTATGTGCTCTACCGCAACGGCGCGCCGGCCGGCTTCGCCGAACTGGACCGGCGGCAGGCCGGCGAAATCGAGCTGGCCTATTTCGGCCTGATGCCCGACGCGATCGGCCGGGGCCTGGGCGTGTGGCTGTTGCACGAGGCGATCGACATCGCCTGGACGTACGAGCCGGAACGGCTCTGGCTGCACACCTGCACCCTCGACCACCCGCGCGCCCTGCCCCTCTACCAGCGCGCCGGCTTCACGCCTTACCGGCAAGAGGCGCGAACGATTCCCGATCCGCGGGCGGCGGGGTTGTTCGGAGGCGGCAGCGGTTGATTTGGATTGCGCAGGGACAGACTGGTTTGCGTCGGCGCGGCGTCGGAAAGAAGAAAGGGCGAAATGCCTACGAGAACGCCTGGATGCCTGTCTGCGCGCGGCCGAGGATCAGGGCGTGGACGTCGTGGGTGCCTTCGTAGGTGTTGACGGTTTCCAGGTTCACCAGGTGCCGGATGACGTGGAATTCGTCGGCGATGCCGTTGGCGCCGTGCATGTCGCGGGCGACCCGGGCGACGTCCAGCGCCTTGCCGCAATTGTTGCGCTTGACCAGCGAGATCGCCTCCGGCGACAGGCTGCCCTCGTCGAACATCCGGCCGAGGCGCAGGGCGGCCTGCAGGCCGATGGCGATTTCGGTCTGCATGTCGGCGAGCTTTTTCTGGACCAGCTGGGTCGCGGCGAGCGGCCGGCCGAACTGCTTGCGGTCGAGCGTGTATTGCCGGGCGGCGTGCCAGCAGAATTCCGCCGCGCCCATCGCGCCCCAGGCGATGCCGTAGCGCGCCCGGTTAAGGCAGCCGAACGGGCCGGCAAGGCCGGCCACATTCGGCAGCAGGTTTTCCTGCGGCACCTCGACATTGTCCATGACGATCTCGCCGGTGGTCGAGGCGCGCAGCGAGAACTTGCCCTCGATCTTCGGCGCCGACAGGCCCTCCATCCCCTTTTCCAGGACGAAGCCGCGGATCGCACCGTCCTCGGTCTTGGCCCAGACGACGAAGATATCGGCGATGGGGGAGTTGGTGATCCACATCTTCGAGCCGGTCAGCCGCCAGCCGTTCGCCGTCTCGACAGCGCGGGTCTTCATCGAGCCGGGATCGGAGCCGTGGTCCGGCTCGGTCAGGCCGAAGCAGCCGACCCATTCGCCGGTTGCCAGCTTCGGCAGGTATTTCATGCGCTGCGCTTCGGTGCCGTAGGCGTGGATCGGGTGCATGACCAGCGAGGACTGGACGCTCATCGCCGAGCGGTAGCCGCTGTCGACCCGCTCGACCTCGCGCGCGACCAGGCCGTAGACGACATAGCTCATGCCGGCACAGCCGTAGCGCTCCGGCAGGGTGGCGCCGAGCAGGCCGAGCGCGCCGAACTCGTTTATGATCTCGCGGTCGAAGCGCTCGTGCCGGAACGCCTCCAACACCCGTGGCTGAAGCTTTTCCTGGCAATACTGCCGCGCCGTCTGCTGCACCATCCGCTCGTCTTCGGTGAGCTGGCTGTCGAGCAGGAACGGATCGTCCCACTGGAACGGCGGATGGGCGTTCTGCGGGACCTTTGCGATCTGCCGGGGCGGCAAGGCGATGTTCATGGCGGGCTCTTGTGTGGGAGAGGGCGCCAGCCGCCGGGGGCGTCCGGCGCGGCGCAGTCGATGGGTTCGCGGATAGTTTAGGTTTGCCCGGCTGGCCGGGAAAGGGACCGGGCAGCGCAGCCAAACGGTCGGGCCAGCAGGTCGGACCGACCGACTCGAATTTGGCGCTGCTCTCCTTCCGCGGGAATTTGAGACCAGCTCCGGCCGTCAGCCGCCGGGATTCGCTGTTGACTCCGAACGCCACGATTTATCGGCTTCGGCTGCGAGCTTGGCTTTATGCAGGGCGGCGTACATTTCGGCCAAGGCCTCGGCCTGTCGCTCGGTAAAACCGGCCTCGGTCATGCGCCTGATGAACCGGCGGGTATCGAAAACGATGGCTTCGGTCATGGCCGGATCATAGGAATCGTCCCGGCCGGAGACAAGAGCGGCGCCGTTGCCGGAACCGGGTCAAGGGTTCGGGTCTATCCAGCCGCGCGCATCCGCTCGAAACCGGCTTCCAGGTCGGCGATCAGGTCGTCGGGGTTCTCCAGGCCGATATGGAAGCGCAGGCAGGGGCCGGCTGCGCGCCATTCGGTGGCGGTGCGGTAGGCCGTCGGGTCGAAGGGCATAACAAGGCTCTCGTAGCCGCCCCAGCTCGCGCCGAGGCCGAAATACTCCAGATCGTCGACCATGGCGGCGACCTGGACTTCTTTCGCCGGCTCCAGAATCACCGAGAACAGGCCGGACGCGCCGGCAAAGTCGCGTTTCCAGAGGGCATGGCCCGGATCGTCCGGCAGGGCCGGATAGAGCACGCGGTTCACTTCCGGCCGGTTCTGGAACCATTGCGCGACCCGCAGGGCGTTCGCTTCGTGCTGTTTCAGGCGCACTGCCAGGGTGCGAACGCCGCGCAGGCCGAGATAGCACTCCTCGGAACCGGGACAGCTGCCCATCGAATTGGCGGTGATCTTGACCTTCTCGAATAGTTCGGCGCGCATGGAGACGACGCCCAGCATGGCGTCCGAATGGCCGACCAGATACTTGGTCGCCGCGTTGACCGAGAGGTCGACGCCGAAATCCAGCGGCTTGAAGAACAGGGGGGTCGCCCAGGTGTTGTCGATGCCGGTCCGGATGCCGCGCTCGCGAGCGACCGCGGTAATCGCGGGTATATCCTGCATCTCCATGGTCTGGGAGCCCGGCGCCTCAAGCCAGATCAGGCTGGTGTTGGGGCGGATCAGATCGGCGATTCCGGCGCCGATCGAGGGATCGTAGTAGGTCGTCTCGACGCCGAAGGGCTTGAGGAAATTCTCGGCCAGCTTGCGGACCGGCTGATAGGCGCTGTCGGGAACGAGAAAATGGTCGCCGCCCTCGACCGCGGAGAGAATGGCCGCCGTGCAGCCCGCCATGCCGGACGACACTGCGACGGCCCGGTCTGCGCCTTCCAGCGCAGCGACCGCTTCCTCGAACGCCTTGGTGGTCGGCGTGCCGAACCGGCCGTAAACGATGTCGTCGAACAGGCGCGTACGGACCTCCCGCCATTCGGCAAGGGACCGGCGGGTGATGGTCGAGGCGCGATAGACGGGCGGATTGACGGCGCCGAAATGGTCTTCCGGGTGGCGGCCGGCGCTGACGATCCTGGTCTCGGTCTTCATGGCAATTCCCGGTGAACGATAGGGCCATCGCGTCGTACGGCGGCGATATTCCTCTCCCGACAACGGCAGAGTGAAATGGGATATCCGCGCAGTAAGCCGCTTGAACGGGGCGATATGGCGTGTTCTAAAGGATTTGAGGTCCGGGTTGCGTCGGCAATTGGCCGCGCAGCAGCCCTGTGTCCGACAAGCGATCCGGATCGTTGGCGCGAACCCCCTTTTCGGCGGTTCGATTCGAAACGAGGCCACAATCGTTTCTCAATCTGAAAAATAGGGAGACAACATGAAAACAACCCTCAAAAGCGCCCTTGCAGGGGCAGCGGCGCTTCTCGTTGCGGGCGCGGCCCATGCCGCCACGCTCGACGACATCAAGAAAGCCGGCGTCCTCAAATGCGGCATCAACACCGGCCTGCCCGGTTTTGCCTATACCGACGACAACGGCAAATGGACCGGCTTCGACGTCGCGTACTGCCGGGCCCTCTCGGCAGCCGTATTCGGCGATCCCGACAAGGTGAAATACGTTAACCTGACCGGCAAGAACCGGTTCCCCGCGCTGGCGTCCGGCGAAATCGACGTGCTGTCGCGCAACACGACCTGGACCTTCTCGCGCGACGTCGACCTCGGCTTTACGTTCCTCGGCGTGAGCTACTACGACGGTCAGGGCTTCATCGGCCGCAAGGCATTGGGCATAAAGTCGGCCAAGGAGCTCGACGGCGCCTCGGTCTGCATCCAGACTGGCACGACGACCGAGCTCAACCTGGCGGACTTCTTCCGGGTCAACAAGATCAAGTACGAGCCGGTTCCGATCGAGACCAACGAGGAAGCGCGCAAGGCCTATGTCGCCGAGCGGTGCGATGTCTACACGACGGACGCCTCGGGCCTGGCCGCGACCAAGACCACGTTCGCGAAACCCGATGCCCACATGGTGTTCCCCGAGATCATCTCGAAGGAGCCGCTGGGTCCGTTGGTGCGGCAGGGCGACGACCAGTGGGCCGACATCGCGCGCTGGACTCTCAACGCGCTGATCAATGCCGAGGAATACGGCGTTACGGCGGCCAACGTCGACAAGCTCGCCGCCAAGGCCGGCGATAATCCGGAAATCAACCGGATGCTCGGGACCGAGGGCTCGCTCGGCGCTATGCTGGGTCTGCGCAAGACCTGGGCGGTCGATGCGATCAAGGCGGAGGGTAATTACGCCGAGATCTTCGAGCGCTATCTCGGCACCAAGACGCCGCTCGGTCTCTCGCGCGGCCTGAACGCGCTGTATACGAATGGCGGAATCCTCTACGCACCGCCGATGCGCTAGCAGTCGAGGGGGGTCCGCGCCGGTCGAGGGGCGCGGACACCCCTATTCGCTGCCGATCTTCGGTCCGCCGGCATAACGGCACCAGCACCGATCATGGCCCGCAACGCATCCGCCCGTCGGCCCGGCAGCCCCGGATGGCAGCGCCTTTGGTCCGACGAGCGCACGCGCGGCCTGATCTACCAGCTGCTCGTCATCCTCGGCGTGGCGCTGTTCGTCGCCTTTATCGTCTCCAACACGATCGCCAACCTGCAGCGCGCCGGGCTCGCCTCGGGCTTCGGTTTTCTTTTCGATCAGGCGTTTTTCGACATCAACCAGCGCCTGATCGACTACACCTCGACGTCGACTTTCGGTCGCGCACTCGTCGTCGGCCTGCTCAATACGGTTCTCGTCTCCGCGATGGGAATCGTCGCGGCGACGGCGATCGGGTTCGTCGCCGGCGTGCTGCGCCTGTCGCCCAACTTTCTGCTGAGCCGGCTGGTCGGCGCCTACGTCGAGATCACCCGCAACGTGCCCGTGCTGCTGCAGATCATCTTCTGGTGGGTCGTATTGAGCGGCTTGCCGAAGGTGCGCGACAGCCTCGCTCTTGGCGACGCAGTCTTCCTTAACAACCGCGGCGTACGCCTGCCGGCGCCGCTGTTCGAATCCGGCTTCGAATGGGTCCTTGCCGCCGCCCTGGCCGGGGTCGTCGCGACGGTCTTCGTTGCGCGCTGGAGCAGGCGGCGCCAGAACGAATCGGGCGAGCGCTTTCCCGTTTTCTGGAGCGGGCTGGCGCTGATCGTCGGCTTGCCGGCCCTCGTCTACTGGATCGCCGGTTCGCCGGTCGCCTGGGATATTCCCAAGCCGACCCGGTTCAATTTCCGCGGCGGCTTCAACGTGACGCCGGAGTTGGTGGCGCTGTGGATCGCGCTGTCGACCTACACCGGCGCCTTCATCTCGGAAATCGTGCGCGCCGGAATCCTGTCGGTCAGCAAGGGCCAGACGGAAGCGGCGGGCGCCCTGGGTCTGCGGCCCGGCCAGACCATGTGGCTGGTCGTGATCCCGCAGGCTATGCGGGTCATCATCCCGCCGCTGACCAGCCAGTATCTCAACCTCACCAAGAATTCCTCGCTGGCGATCGCGATCGGCTACCAGGACCTGGTGTCGATCGGCGGTACGATCCTGAACCAGTCGGGGCAGGCGCTCGAGGTCGTCGGCATCTGGATGGTGGTCTATCTCAGCCTGAGCCTGCTCACCTCGATGTTCATGAACTGGTACAACAGGCGCATTGCGCTGGTCGAGCGATGACGGCCCGGCCCTTCCATCGCAGCCAGGCCGAGATGCTGCCCGAACGCGCGGCGCCGGTGACGACCGCCGGCGTTGTCGGATGGTTGCGCGCCAACCTGTTCTCGAGCTGGGCCAACACGGCGTTCACGCTCATCGCGCTCTATTTACTGTGGCTGATCGTCCCGGCTATCGCCGACTGGGCATACTTCAACGCCGATACGGCCGGCGACGACCGCTTCGCCTGCAAGAGCAGCGGCGCCTGCTGGGCCTGGGTCGACCAGCGCATCGGCCAGTTTCTCTACGGCTTCTACGCGCCCGACCAGACCTGGCGGGTCGATCTCGCGGTTGTCCTGCTGATCCCGGCGCTGGCGCCGCTGCTGTTCGAGGGCGTGCCCTTCGCGCGCCAGCTGCGCTGGTTCTCGCTCGCCTATCCGGTGGTCGCGACCTTCCTGCTGGTCGGCGGCATCGGCCTGGAGGGAATACCGACCGACAAGTTCGGCGGCTTCATGCTCAATCTGACGGTCGGGCTGGCCGGCATCGTGCTGTCGCTGCCGATCGGCATTCTCCTGGCGCTGGGCCGCCGTTCGCGCCTGCCGATCATCCGCATACTATGCGTCGGCTTTATCGAGATCGTGCGCGGCGTGCCGCTGATCACCCTGCTGTTCGTCTCCAACATCATCCTGCCGATCTTTCTGCCGCCCGACGTCACGGTCGACTCGCTGATCCGGGTCATCGTCATGGTAACCGCCTTCGCTTCGGCCTACATGGCCGAGGTAATCCGCGGCGGGTTGCAGGCGATCCCGCGCGGGCAATACGAAGCGGCGCAGGCGCTCGGGCTGCGCTACTGGCAGAGCATGGTGCTGATTATCCTGCCCCAGGCGCTGAAGATCTCGATCCCCGGCATCGTCAACACTTTCATCGGCCTGTTCAAGGACACCACGCTGGTCATCATCATCGGCCTGTTCGATATTCTCGGCATCGGCAACGCGATGGTGTCGAACCCCGACTGGCTGGGCCTGGCGACCGAGGCTTATGTCTTCATCGCCTTCTTCTTCTTCATCGCCTGTTTTTCCATGTCGCGCTATTCGATCCATCTGGAAAAGCGCCTCGATACCGAACGGAGGGACTGACGCATGGCCGACGCGACCCCCGGTACGGCGCCCGACGCCAAATCGGCCGCGACCGCCGATCCGACGCAGGAATACAAGCGGATCATTACGATCGAAGGGCTCAACAAGTGGTTCGGCACGTTCCATGTGTTGCGCGACATCGACCTGACGGTCGAGCGCCGTGAGAAGATCGTGATCTGCGGCCCGTCCGGGTCCGGCAAGTCGACGCTGATCCGCTGCATCAACCGGCTTGAGGAGCATCAGGAAGGTACTATCGTCATCGACGGCACCGTGCTGAGCCGCGACCTGAAGAATATCGACACCATCCGGCGCGAGGTCGGCATGGTGTTCCAGCAATTCAACCTGTTCCCGCATCTGACCGTGCTGGAAAACCTGACCCTGGCGCCGGTCTGGGTGCGCAAGATGCCCGCCGGAGAGGCCGAAGAAATCGCCAGGCAGTATCTCGAACGGGTCAAGATCCCGGAACAGGCCGACAAGTATCCAGGCCAGCTCTCCGGCGGCCAGCAGCAGCGCGTGGCGATCGCCCGGTCGCTGTGCATGCAGCCCAATATCATGCTGTTCGACGAGCCGACCTCCGCCCTCGATCCGGAGATGATCAAGGAAGTGCTCGACGTGATGGTCGATCTCGCCGAATCCGGCATGACGATGCTGGTGGTAACCCACGAGATGGGCTTCGCCTCCCAGGTCGCCGACCGGGTGATCTTCATGGACCAGGGCCAGATCGTCGAACAGAACACCCCGTCCGAGTTCTTCAACAACCCCCAATCGGACCGGACCAAGCTGTTCCTGAGCCAGATTCTGGACAAATAGCGGGGGCGGTCCCACGCCCGCCGAATGTGTAGGGGAGGTTTCGAACCCTCCCTTACGAAGGCGGGCTGGCTATGCGACATGTCCCCAACTCCGTCATTTCGACCGAAGCGCCGGAGGCGCGAAGCGGAGAAATCTTTTCGGATTGAGGAATATCAGGCTTGCATTATTAGTCTTTTTTCCTATATTGGCGAAAGGAACATATATCGAACGAACGGAGACGCGCCATGCCGAACCCCCTACCCGCCGCCCCGGCCGAGACTGCGCCGGAGTCCGCACCGCCCCTTGCGGCGCCCCTCACCCTGCGGCAGGAGGATTTCTGCCGCCACTATGCCGCCACCGGCAATGCCGCCGGGGCGGCGCGGGAGGCCGGGTATGCCGAAGGCTCGGCGCGCCAGACCGGCCACGACCTGCTGGAGCGGCCCGCCATTGCCGAGCGGGTGCGCGGCATCCGGGCGGCCTGGCGGGCGGTCGAGCGCGAGGAGGCGCAGATCCTGCTCGGGCGGCTGGAGCAAGCGTGGGACGCCGCGGTCGAGAAGGGCTCGGCCGCGCTCATGCTGCGGGTCGTCAAAATGCAGGCCGACCTGTCCGGCCTCGACCGGCGCCATGCACACCGCCGCGCCGGCCTGTGGCCCCTGCCCGGAGAAATGCCGGGAGAAGAGGCGATGACCGGTGCCGGGGAAACCGGTGCAGCGGCGGAAGGCGCGGCCGCTCCGTCCATCGCTCTGCCCCCCGGCCCACCCATAGGCCCCTTGGCCGAAGCGGTGCGCCGGGGCCGGCACCGAACCGAACGGGCGCTCGCCCTGCACCGGGCGAGCCGGAAGGCGCTGGCAAAGCGCAAAGACTTCGACGAGGCGGACTGGCTGGCGACGGCGCAGCGCCTGCACGCCACCGTCGAGGAGCGCCGGCTCCGCACGCCGGACCGGGCGGCGGACCGACCGGACGGACCGGACGCCCCGACCCTGACAGACCATGACATTTCCTTACACCGGGCCGGTCTGATGCCGGCGGAGGGCGGCGCCCGCAGGCTGGTCCGCATACCCGGAGCACGCCCCAAGTGGCCCTTTTTCAAAGATCTTGCCAAAGAATATCCGGAGCGCAACCTGCCCGACTACATCGAATACGACGAAGAGGAATGGGAGAAGTTGAAGGAGTTCAGGGCCCGGGCGGACGAGGCATATCTCAGGGACCGCGTCGGCTTCGAGGAATGGCAACAGCGGTCTTTTCCGGAACATGACGAATCCTGACTATTCCTGACGGAACCTGACACCAGCGCCATCCAACCCGTCATCCCGACCGACCGGAGAGCCTGCCCTGAGCCTGTCGAAGGGGAGCGGAGGAATGCCGGAGCGGGGGTGGAGGACGGGCAATTCCGGTCGGAATGACGGGTAAGGGGGAAGCGAAGGGCGTCGGGCCGCAGACGAAGGTTTGAGCGTTCGTACAAGAATAGATGAGCCGCCGTACGGCGGCCGTGCTCAACGCACCGGGAATCCCACGGCCGCTTCCAGTTCGGCCAGGGCCGCGTCCGGATCGGCGACCTTTATTGTGGTCATCCCAAGTTCTCGGGCCGGTTTAAGATTGACGCCCAAGTCATCCAGATAAACCGCATATTCCGGCGCAACGCCGAGCGCATCGCAGGCCAGCCGGTAGATGCGCGGATCGGGCTTGCGCAGGCCCGCCTTGCTGCTCTCGATCACATGATCGAACAGGGCGAAGACCTCCGCGACCCCGGCCGCGAGCGCCGCCCCGCCGCCGCTGTCGTCGCTGGCGCCGCCGGTGCCGAGCACCATGGTCGGGCCCTCGCCGGCGGCGACGTTGTTGGTGATGCAGCCGACCTTGAGCCGGGCCTTGCAGGCTTTCAGCGCGGCGACCATCTGCGGGCGCAGGCGGCGGGCGAGCAGGGCGACGACTTCCCGGCCGTTCACCGGATGGCCGAGCGCCGCGCTTTCCTCCCGGAACGCCGTGTCGAATTCGTCCAGGTCGGTCTCGCTGCGCTCGAAACGGGCCCAGGCGTTGTCGAGATGGTTGCGCGCGTTGACGCTGCGCAGGAAATCCCGCGGCAGGCCGCGGTCCGCCTCGAAGCGGTTAAAGGCGACGAAGGGGCTGTCGGTCAGCACCCCGCCGAAATCCCAGATGACGGCCTCGATGGACATGTCCGCCTGCACGGTAGCCGGAAACGGGCGAGCCCTACCTTCGGGCAGTCAGCCGTTCGAGCGCGATTTTGGCGCAGGCGTCGAGAATGGCGTCGGTATCGATGCGGTGAGCGCGATACAGGTCCGGAATATCCGCCGACTGGCCGAAATGCTCGACGCCGAGGCTGTGGGTGCGGTGGCCGTAGACCGCGCCGATCCAGCTGAGCGTCGCCGGATGGCCGTCCAGCACCGTGACCAGCCCGGCGTCCTGGGCCAGCGGCGACAGCAGGCTTTCGATATGGGGGGGCGTTTCCGGCGGCGCCCCGCTCACCATCGGCGCAGCGGTCTGGCGCGCCCGCTGGGCGGCGCTCCAGCCGGCGTTGAGCCGATCGGCGGAGGTCACCGCCAGCAGGCCGGCGCCGGGCATGTCCTCGGCGAGCGCGTCCCACGCCGCAATCGCTTCCGGCGCCACCGCTCCGGTATAGACGACCGCCAGTTCTGCGCCCGTCGCGGGCGGCTTCAGCCAGTAGGCGCCATCGACGATATCCCGCCGCAAAGCGTTGTCGACCGTACGGTCCGGTTGTTCCAGGACGCGGGTCGAGAGCCGCAGGTAGACGCTGCCGCCCTGGGCATCGCGCAGCCAGCCGCGGCCGCGCCGGACCGAGCCGTCGCGCTGCAGATAGTCGAAGGACCAGGCCATCAGGGCGGCCAGTTCATCGGCGTAGGCCGGTTCGAAGGCCGCCAGACCGTCCTGGGCCATGCCGATCAGCGGCGTGCCGACGGACTGGTGGGCGCCGCCTTCGGGCGCCAGCGTCACGCCCGACGGCGTCGCGACCAACAGGAAGCGCGCGCCCTGGTAGCAGGCGTAGTTGAGCGCATCGAGGCCGCGCTGGATGAAAGGATCGTAGAGCGTGCCGATCGGCAGCAGGCGCGCGCCGAAGGTTTCGTGGGACAGGCCGAGCGCGGCGAGCAGGATGAAGAGATTGTTCTCGGCGATTCCGAGCTCGATATGCTGCCCCTCGGTCGATTGCCGCCATTGCTGGGCGCTGACCACCTTTTCGTCGCGGAAGGTATCGCCCCGGTCGCGCCGGTCGAAGATGCCGCGCCGGTTGACCCAGGCGCCGAGGTTGGTCGAGACCGTCACGTCCGGCGAGGTCGTGACGATGCAATCCGCCAGCGGTTCGTCGCCGCGCGCCAGGGCGTCGAGGATCTGTCCGAACGTCGCCTGGGTCGATACCGCCCCGCCCTGTCCGGCCGGCTTCGGCGTATCGATGGCCGGCACCGGAACCGGCGGCGCGGCGGTGCGCCTCGGATAGCGCGCGGCGAATGGCACCGAATCGAGGAAAGCCTGCACTTGGTCCGGATCGAACTCCAGTCCGGCGAAGCGGTCCCATTCGGCGCCCGGCGCAATGCCCGATTCCGCCCTGAAACCGTCGATCTGGGCCGGGTTCATCAGGCCGGCATGGTTATCCTTGTGGCCCTCGAAGGGCAGGCCGAACCCCTTGATCGTGTAGGCGATGAAGCAGGTCGGCCGGTCGCCGTCGACGGCGCGGAACATCGCCTGCATAGTCGCCATGTCGTGGCCGGCGAGATTGGTCATCAGCCGTTGCAGGCCGGCATCGTCCAGTTCGTCGAGTAGCGCGCGGATGCCCCGCAGATCGCCCAGGTCGCCCAGCAGATGCTCGCGCCAGCCTTTCGTGCGTCCATCGCCGGCAACGCCGCGGGCGAGCGCCCCGCCCTTGTAGCAGAGCGCGGAATAGAGCGAATTCGGACAGCTATCGATCCATTCCTGCAGGGCGGGGCCGTCCGGCCGCTCGAACGCGGCCTCGAGCAGCGAGCCGTATTTCGCCGTCACGACCCGCCAGCCCATGGCTTCGAAGAGCCGGTCGAAGCGGCCGTAAAGCTGATCGGTAATCGTCGAATCGAGACTCTGGCGGTTGTAGTCGATCACCCACCAGACGTTGCGGATATCGTGCTTCCAGCCCTCCAGCAGCGCTTCGTAGACATTGCCTTCGTCGAGTTCGGCGTCGCCGACGACCGAAACCATCCGCCCGCGCGGCCGGCTTTCCGGCAATCGGCCCTTGACGTGCAGATAGTCCTGCACCAGCGCGGCGAAACTTGTCATGGCGGCGCCGAGGCCGACCGAGCCCGTCGAAAAATCGACATCGTCGGCATCCTTGGTGCGCGACGGATAGGATTGCGCGCCGCCCAAGGCCCGGAAATTCTTCAGGTTTTCGACGTCCTGGCGGCCCAGCAGATACTGGATAGCATGGAACACCGGGCTGGCGTGCGGCTTGACCGCGACCCGGTCCTCGGGCCGGAGGATATCGAAGTACAGTGCAGTCAGGACGGTCGCGACCGACGCGCTCGACGCCTGATGGCCGCCGACCTTCAGGCCGTCGCGATTCGGCCGGATATGGTTGGCGTGGTGGATCGTCCAGCTCGACAGCCACAGCACCTTGCGCTCCAGCGCGCGCAAAAGGTCGAGCGTGTCGGGCGCCGCGGAAGGAGCCGGTCTCGATTTCGGTGCTGCCGCCATGAGCCGGGGCCGATCGTCGAATCTGGAGACTGGTATCAGTCTACGCCGATTCTGCTTGGGCGGGCAGATCGAAAGTGGGGCGGAGGCCGCGTTCCGCCGACGCGGCGGGAAAACGGGGTTTCGGACGCGAGTGTTCCCGGTGAGAAATCCGGGTTAACCGAACGCGGCGGCCATGGCGTCGGGCAGCCTGTCGGGCAAATCGTCGGCCAGCATCCCGCGGCCGGACCGGGCGGCGGCCTCGCCGTGGCACCAGACCGCGGCGCAGGCCGCTTCGAATGCCGGCATTCCCTGGACCCGCAGGCCGGCAATCGTACCTGCCAGAACGTCGCCCGATCCGGCGGTCGCGAGGTTCGGCGACCCGTTCGAACCGATGACGGCCCGGCCATCCGGCCCGGCGATCACCGTGTCGTAGCCTTTGTGGACGATAGTAGCCTGCCAGCGCACAGCGGCGCGGCGTGTCCGCTCCACCTTGCCGTCTTCGGCGTTGTTTTCGATACCGCCGCCGCCTGCACTTTCGATTCGGGCGAATTCGCCGGCATGCGGGGTAAGAACCGCCGATGTATCCCTTTTCCCGGGCTTGCCCGCCATAGTGGATACAACCGAAAAGAGTGCATCCGCATCCAGTATACAGGGTACAGGCAATGCGCATATTTCAGTCAATCGATTCCGCTTGTCGGCGGATCGGCCGAAGCCCTGTCCGGCGAGCAGCGTCCCGACACGACGTTCGTTGCAGAACTGCGCCATTTCCTCCGCATCGGCCAGCGGGCGTTTCAGGATCGAAGCCGGGAGCTGCGCATGGAGCACGGGCGGGGCGACCGCGTTGTCGTCGGGAAACCAGGCGACCGTCACCATTCCGGCGCCGGACCGCGCTGCCGCCCGCGCCGCCAGGATCGAGGCGCCGGGCATCTCTCCGGCGACAACCAGAACGTGCCCGCGGGTATATTTGTGGTCGTCGGGCGATGCCGGCCGCAAGACGTGCCGCCAAAGCGCCGGCGCATTAACCGCGCATTGGGGAGCGACTGCGTCCAGCACGGTTTCGGCAATACCGATATCGCGAACCGCCAGCGCGCCGCATTTCGGCGCTGCCGGGAGCAGATAATGTCCCGGTTTGGGGCGGAAGAAGGTGACGGTAAGCTGCGCCGGAACGACCGGTCCCAGGCACGCACCCGTGTTGCCGTCCACGCCGCTCGGCACGTCGACAGCGATCACCGGCACGCCGGCAGCCTGCGCCCGCGCTGCGGCGGCGATCGACAGTTGCGCCGCCCGACCGTCGACCGGCCGCGCGAGGCCGGCGCCGAACAGCGCGTCGACAATCAGATCGGCGCTCCCGACCGCGCCGTCCTGCCACACAGAAGTTGCCGCAATGCGTCCGTCGACACCGGCGGCCGCCACCCACCGTTCGAACGCAGTCCTGGCGTCGCCGCGCAGCCTTTCCGGTTGCGGCGCATGCAGCACCGAAACCGGCCAACCGGCCTCGACCAACAGTCTCCCAACCACGAATCCGTCGCCGCCGTTGTTGCCGGGGCCGCACAGTATCGCGGCGGGCCGGGGCCGCCAGCGCAGCCGGATTTCCCGGGCCACCGCCGCCCCGGCCGCTTCCATCAGTTCGATCCCGGGCGTTCCAGCCTCAATCGCCGCGCGATCTGCGGCGGCCATCTCCGCTGTCGTGAGGAGGCAATGGGCGTGCCGGTCGTCTGTTGCCATAGTCCACGTCTTCAGAGGCGATGGGCGTTCCGCGCGATGCCGCAGGTGCCGGAGCCGCGTGCCGCCGCCCGTTCCCGTCCGGCAGAAAAGCGCCTAGAGTGGCTGGGCACAATCAGCAATTCGTCCACCCGCAAATTCCAGGCGTCGAGAAAACGCCTGGAATACAGCCGTCGCAGCCATGCCCGACGAACCCACACCCGCGGCCGAGCCGGCCGAATCTTCGGAGCCCGACATCCAGGCCCGGCCCGGCCTGTCCGGCCGGATCTGGATTCCCCTGCTCAGCGCCGCCCTCGTCCTCCTGCTTCTGGCGGTCGGCCGGTCGACGATCTCTCTCTAATCGCGACAGGACTGCGGCACGGTCTGCCGGCCCGGCGGAGTGCAGGCTTTGCCGCGGCGTTACCGCCATTCGCGGCTTGACGCTCCCCGCCCCCTCAATAGACTAGTGCCAGAGTTACACGGCGGTCGAAGGGGCAGGCGCCAAAAGGCACCGGTCGCAGCGGTCGCGGTAAAGTCTTTCAAACGTGTTTCTGGGAGAAGCGCTCCATGACTGTATCTGTCTCGTTGACGGTTAACGGCGAGGCCGTTTCCGCCGACGTCGAATCGCGCACCCTGCTGGTGCAGATGCTGCGCGAAAACCTGGGCCTCACCGGCACGCATGTCGGCTGCGACACCAGCCAGTGCGGCGCCTGTGTCGTCCATGTCAACGGCGATTCGGTCAAGGCCTGCACGTTGCTGGCGGTCCAGGCCGAAGGCGCGGATATCAAGACGATCGAGGGCGTCGCCGACGGCGACACGCTGCATCCCATGCAGCAGGCATTTCACGAGAATCATGGCCTGCAGTGCGGTTTCTGCACACCCGGCATGATCATGAGCGCGCTCGATCTGGTGAAGAACAACCCGGCGCCTTCCGAGAAGGAAATCCGGGAGTGGCTGGAAGGCAATCTGTGCCGCTGTACCGGCTACCACAATATCGTGAAATCCATCGATGCCGGCGCCGCCGCAATGCGCGGCTGACCTCGGACGAACCGTCCTGTCGCGCCGCGACGGACAACGGACCGAATTGAAATGGATTTGACCGTCTCAAGCGCAGTGAGGAATTCATGACCGAGCAAGGCATCGGCGCCGCTGTTGCGCGCCGCGAAGATCGCCGTTTCGTGACCGGTCAGGGTCACTATACCGACGACATCAACCGCAGGGGCCAGACCCACGCCTGTTTCGTGCGCTCGCCCCATGCCCATGCGACTCTGAACGGCGTCGATACCGAAGCCGCCGGGGCCATGCCCGGTGTGCGCGGCATCTTTGTCGGCGAGGACATGGCCGAAGTCGGACCGCTGATCTGCGGTTGGGCGATCACGGACGTGAACGGCGAGCCGCACCGGGCGCCGCCCCATCCAGCGCTTGCGATCGGCAAGGTGAATTTTGTCGGCGACGCCGTCGCTGTCGTCATCGCCGATACGCTGGAGCAGGCCAAGGACGCCGCGGCGGCTGTGGAAGTTGACTACGGCATACTGGATGCAGTGGTCGATCCGGCCACGGCCGCAGCCGATGGGCAAATCCAGATCCATGAGACGGCGCCCGGCAACCTGAGCTACGAATGGGCGATCGGCGACCGGGCCGCCATCGATGCGGCCTTTGAGGGCGCCGCCCATGTGACCTCGCTGGAATTCGCCAACAACCGTCTGGTGCCGAACGCCATGGAACCGCGGGCCTGTATCGCGGAATACGAGGATGGCACCGGCGACTACACGCTCTACCTCACCTCGCAGAATCCGCATGTCCACCGGCTGGTGATGTCGGCCTTCCACGGGTTGGCGCCGGAGCACAAGCTGCGCGTGGTCGCGCCCGATGTCGGCGGCGGTTTCGGCTCGAAGATTTTCATCTACGCCGAAGAAGTCGTGCTGACCTGGGCGTCCCGGCATGTCGGCCGGCCGATCAAGTGGACGGCGGAGCGCACCGAGAGTTTCCTGACCGATTGCCACGGCCGCGATCATGTAACCGAGGCGGAACTGGCGCTCGATGGCGACGGCAAGTTCCTCGCCATGCGCGTCAACACCATCGCGAATATGGGAGCCTATCTTTCCACCTTCGCCTCGGCGGTACCGACTTATCTCTACGCCACCCTGCTGGCCGGCCAGTACACGACCGGCGGCATCTACTGCAATGTGAAGGCGGTCTTTACCAATACGGTGCCGGTCGACGCCTATCGCGGCGCCGGGCGGCCGGAAGCCGCCTATGTCGTCGAGCGTCTGGTCGAGGCGGCGGCGGCCGAAACCGGTCGCGACCCGGCCGAGCTGCGCAAGATCAATTTCGTGCCGTCCGACGCCTTCCCCTACGAGACGCCGGTCGTCATGCAGTACGATTGCGGCGACTTCTCCGGCTCCATGGACCAGGCGCTGGATCTGGCCGGCTATTCCGGCTTCCAGGCCCGCAGGGCGGAATCGAAAGCCGGCGGCAAGCTGCGCGGCATCGGTTTCTCCTCCTACATCGAAGCCTGCGGCGTCGCGCCGTCTGCCGCCGTCGGGTCGCTGGGCGCCGGTGTAGGCCTGTGGGAATCGGCGAATGTCCGTTTTAATCCAACGGGTAATGTCCAACTGTTCACCGGCTGCCACTCCCACGGCCAGGGCCATGAAACGGCCTTTGCCCAGATCGTCGCCGACAAGCTGGGCGTGCCTTACGAGCAGGTTGAGGTGATTCACGGCGACAGCGCCAAGATTCCGTTCGGCATGGGCACCTACGGGTCGCGTTCGGCTGCGGTCGGCGGCTCGGCAATTGTCAAGGCTGCCGACAAAGTCATTGAAAAGGGACGGAAAATCGCCGCCCACGCCCTTGAGGCCTCGGAGGACGATATCGAGTTCGCCGGCGGCAACTTCACGGTCACGGGCACCGACAAGGCGATGAATATCGCCGAGGTCGCCTTCACTGCCTATGTGCCGCACAACTATCCGGAAGGCCTGGAGCCTGGGCTGGACGAGACGGCGTTCTACGATCCGCTGAACTTCTCCTTCCCCGCCGGCACGCATATCTGCGAGGTCGAGATCGATCCGGAAACCGGCAGCGTTTCGATCGAAAAATACGCTGCGGTCGACGATTTCGGGGTGCTGATCAACCCGCTCATCGTCGAAGGCCAGGTCCATGGCGGGATCGGCCAGGGCGTCGGCCAGGCCATGCTGGAGCATGCGGTCTACGACGGCGACGGTCAGCTGATCAGCGGCTCCTACATGGACTACACGATGCCGCGCGCTGACGATGTGCCGAGCTACGATGTCGGATTCAACGGCGTGCCTTCCCCGCTCAATCCGCTGGGAGTCAAGGGCTGCGGCGAAGCCGGCGCGATTGCGGCGCCGGCGGCGGTCATGAACGCGGTCCACGACGCACTGCGAGAGGTCGGCGTGAGCCATATCGAAATGCCGGCAACGCCGCTCCGCGTCTGGCAGGCCATTCAGGACGCGGCGTAAACGCAGCCGGCAACGCTTCATCGAAACGGAATGGACCGGGCTGCGGCCCGGGCAGGAAGGAACCCAGACATGTACAATTTCGAATACAAGAAGGCCGGCAGCGTCGATGAAGCCGCCGGCATCGTCGGCGCAGATGACGAAGCGAAATTGCTTGCCGGCGGAATGACTTACATCCCGACGCTTAAACAGCGTCTTGCTGCGCCGACGACGGTTGTCGACATCGGCGGCATCGGCGGTCTGGACGGAATTGCCGTCGACGGGAACGGCGTCACCATAGGCGCCATGGCCCGCCACGCCGCTGTCGCAGCGTCGACCGACGTTGCGGCGGCGATCCCTGCACTGGCCGATCTGGCGAGCCATATCGGCGATCCGCAAGTGCGCAACCGCGGCACGCTCGGCGGCTCGGTCGCCAACAACGATCCGGCGGCGGACTATCCGGCCGCGCTGGTCGGCCTCGGCGCCACGGTGCAGACCAACAAGCGGACGATCGCCGCGGACGAATTCTTCACCGGATTGTTCGAAACCGCTCTCGGTCAGGACGAGGTCGTGACTTCGGTGTCGTTCCCGAGAGCCGGCAAGGCCGCATACATGAAGTTTCCGAACCCGGCCTCGCGCTATGCGATCGTGGGCGTCTTCGCCGCCCAGGCCGCCGACGGCGTCCGGGTCGCCGTGACCGGCGCCGGCCCCTGTGTCTTCCGGGTCGGGGAGATGGAAGCCGCGCTTGCCGCGAACTGGTCGGCCGACTCGGTGGCCAATATCAAGGTCTCCGCGGACGGCATGAACGAAGACATCCACGCCAGCGCCGAATACCGCGCCCATCTGGTCACGGTGATGGCCAAGCGCGCCGTGGCGAAAGCGGGATAAGGGCTGCCGGGCACATTAGCCTTCCTCCCCGCGGGGGAAGGTTGATTTTTCCACTTACCCTTTTGTTTTTCGGGTCTAGTTGGCGATCTACACTTGCCGAATATCCCGGCGTTGAGCCGCAGCAAGAATGGGAATACCGCTGCGATTCGGCGGCCGATACCACGCCTTATGGGAATAGCCGAGCCCTGGACAAAGTTCGCTTGCGCGACGCATGGCAAGCTACTGGCGTCGCCTGCGTGGCGGATTGAACATTCGACCAAAATACGTTTCGGATTTTTTGCGCGGATCCCCTTTCTGGAATGGACATGACAGAAAAAACCGCCATCCCCAATTCCGTCGATGCGACCGAGACGCTGCTCGCCGCCGGGGCCTATGTTGCCGACCGGTCGCTGGCGACGGCGCTGTATCTGGCGTTGAAGCTGGGCCGCCCGCTGTTCCTCGAAGGCGAGGCCGGCGTCGGCAAGACGGAGATCGCCAAGGTTCTGTCGGAATGCCTCGGCCGCGACCTGATCCGGCTGCAATGTTATGAGGGGCTGGATGTTTCCAGCGCCGTCTACGAGTGGAATTACGCCCGGCAGATGATCGAAATCCGGTTGGCCGAGGCGACCGGCGAGGCGGGAGGCCAAACCGGGCGGGCCACGCTCACCCGCGATGTCTTTGCCGAAGAGTTCCTGATCAAGCGGCCCTTGCTCCAGGCCCTGGAGCCGCGGGACAGCGGCCCGCCGGTGCTCCTGATTGACGAACTGGACCGCACCGACGAGCCGTTCGAAGCCTTTCTTCTCGAGGTGCTGTCCGATTTCCAGATCACCGTGCCTGAAATCGGCGTTTTCGAGGCCGACGATCCGCCCATCGTTATCGTTACCTCGAACCGGACGAGGGAAATTCACGACGCGCTGAAACGGCGCTGTTTCTACTACTGGGTCGACTACCCGGATGCCGAACGCGAACTGGAAATCCTCGGCAAGAAGGCGCCGGAGGCCGGGGAAGCGCTGCGCTGCGACGTTGTCGCCTTTATCCAGAGACTGCGCGATGTCGACCTGTTCAAGCTGCCCGGCGTCGCCGAATCCATCGACTGGGCCCAAGCCCTGGCGCAGCTCGATGTCGTCGCTCTGGACCCCGATACGCTCAACGCCACGCTCGGCACGCTGCTCAAATACCAGGACGATATAGAGCGAATCCGCGGCAGCGAAGCGATGCGCATCCTGGATGAAATCCGGACCGAGGCGTCCCTCAACCGGGTGCGCGGGTCCTGAGGCGAATCCGGGCAGGACGTCCGCATGCCGTTCGATCCCCCACCCGATCCGGAAAGGCCCGACCGCGGCGAGGGCGGCATTCCCGGCAGCGGCGGCCGATTGCCGGAAAACATCATGCATTTCGCCCGCGTGTTGCGCGCAGCCGGCCTGCCGGTCGGGCCGGGCCAGGTCATCCGTGCGATCGAAGCCGCGAACGCGGTCGGTATCGGCACGCGCGAGGATTTCTACTGGACGCTGCACGCGGTTTTCGTGAACCGGCGCGACCAGCGCGAGTTGTTCGACCAGGCCTTCCACGTCTTCTGGCGCAATCCGCGGCTGCTGGAGCGGCTGATGTCCGTCATCCTGCCGACCATCGAAACGCCGGCGGACGAGGACAAAGAGGAGATGTCCCGGCGCCTTGCGGAGGCTTTGAAAGGCCTGTCGGAAGCCGCCGACCGGGCGCCGGAACAGGAACGGATCGAGTTGGACGCAGTGATGACGTGGACCGACCGGGAAGTCCTGAAGACGCGCGACTTCGAAAAAATGTCCAGGGAGGAGATGGCCGTCGCAAAGAGGGCATTGGCCCGGCTGCGCCTGCCGGTCGAGCGGGTGGCGACCCGGCGTTTCCGCTCAGACCTGGCCGGCCCGCGCATCGATATGCGCCGGATCCTGCGGCGCAGCGTGCGCAGCGGCGGCGACACCATCATGCTCGCCCGGCGCCGGCGCAAGACCCGGCGCCCACCGCTGGTCGTCCTGTGCGACATTTCCGGTTCCATGAGCCGCTATTCGCGCATGCTGCTGCACTTCCTGCACGCCGTCACCAACGACCGGGACCGCGTGCACACCTTCCTGTTCGGCACCCGGCTCACCAACGTCACCCGTTATCTGCGCTACAAGGATGTCGACGAGGCGCTCGACAAGATCGGCCAGGTTGCGGAGGACTGGGACGGCGGCACGCGAATCGGCCAGACGCTCGGCGAATTCAACCGCCTCTGGTCGCGGCGCGTGCTCGGCCAGGGTGCCATGGTCCTCCTGATCACCGATGGGCTGGACCGGGACGGCGGCGCCGGTCTCGAGACGGAAATGGACCGGCTGCACCGCAGCTGCCGCCGCCTGATCTGGCTCAATCCTCTCCTGCGCTACGACGGTTTCGAGCCCAAATCCGCCGGCATCAGGGCGATGTTGCCCCATGTTGACGACTTCCGTACCGTGCACAATCTGGAGAGTCTCGAACAGTTGGGCGCGGCGTTCGCCCATCCGGGAATCCGGCAGGACAGGAGCGTGACCGAATGGCTGCCGATGCTGAGAAGCTGATGCCATCGAGCGAGGAAGTGCTGGGGCGGGCCGCGGCGTGGCAGAGCAGCGGCAAGGACGTCGCCATCGCCACGGTTGTCAATACCTGGGGTTCGTCGCCCCGTCCGGTCGGCAGCCAGCTTGCCGTCAGCGGTGCGCAGGAGATGATCGGTTCCGTTTCCGGCGGTTGTATCGAAGGTGCAGTTGTCGCCGAAGCCCAGGAGGTCATCCGCAGCGGTGCGCCCCGGCTGCTCGAATTCGGCGTCGCCGACGCGGACGCCTGGGCCGTCGGCCTGGCCTGCGGCGGCCGGATCGAAGTGTTCGTCGAGCGGTTGGACTAGATGGACCGGGCATTGATCGACAGGCTGGCCGCCGCCCGGGCCGCACACCGCGCGGTCGTGGTTGCGACCGATCTGGGCTCCGGCAAGAAAACCTGGATCGAAGACGGATCGGCGGCCGGATCCGTCGCGGTCGATGAAGCCGTTCTCGTCGCCGCCGCGGCGGCCCAGAGGGACGACAAGAGTCAGACCGTAGAGACCGGAGACGGCCGACGCCTGTTTCTGCATGTCTTCAACCCACCGCTCCGACTCATGGTCGTCGGTGCTGTGCATATCGCCCAGTCCCTGGCGCCGATGGCTACGCTCGCCGGCTACGCTGTCACGGTCATCGATCCCCGGGGCTCGTTCGCCACGGCCGACCGGTTTCCCGGTATAACCCTGACGGACGAATGGCCCGACGAGGCATTGGCAGCGTCAAAACCCGATGCGCGGACCGCCATCGTCACGCTGACCCACGATCCGAAGCTCGACGATCCGGCACTGCACAGTGCCTTGCGCTCCGGCTGTTTCTATATCGGATGCCTGGGCTCCCGCCGGACCCACGCCTCGCGGGTCGAAAGATTGAAACAAGCCGGCTTCGACGACGCCGAAATCGGTCGTATCCACGGCCCGATCGGCCTCGATATCGGCGCCAGGTCCCCGGCCGAAATCGCGCTTGCCATCATGGGCGAGATCACGGCGACGCTCCGCAGGCCGCAGGCGACGACGGTCGCGGCTTAGCGATGGAATTCGGCCCCGTTCCCCTCCGAAAGGCCGAAGGCGCCATCCTGGCCCATGCCATCCGGACGGCAGCCGGACGACTTCCCAAAGGCCACAGGCTGACCGGACAGGATGTTGCCGCCATTGGCGAGGCGGGGCTCGACACAATCACGGTTGCTCGGCTGGAACCGGCGGACCTCGACGAGAATGCTGCGGCGGCACTCATCTCCAGGGCGCTCGCCTCGGACAGCTTGCGGCCAGGGCCGGCAGCCAACGGCCGTTGTAACCTGTATGCGCGTCGTGCCGGTCTGGCCCTTGTCGATGGCGCGGGGGTCGGAGCAGCCAACCGGATCGATGAAGCGCTGACCCTGGCTACGCTGCCGGCATTCGCTCCGGTCATCGCAGGTCAACTCGTAGCGACTACCAAAATCATCACATTCGGCGCTGCGAAGGCCAAAGTCGAAGAGGTCGCTGCGGCAGCCGCCGGTACCGTTTCGATTGCGGGATTCCGGCCGCAGATCTCCGCGCTGATCCAGACCCGCCTGCCACACACGACCGACGCGCTGCTGGCGAAAACCGAACGCTCGACGCGTGAGCGCCTGCGCCGGATCGAGGCCACAGTCACGCAGACCTACATCGCGGAACACCGGGAAGACGACCTGGCGATCGCCCTTGCCGAAGCCAAAACCTCTGCCGGCCTGATTACCGTGATAGGCGCTTCGGCCATCGTGGACCGGCGCGATGTCGTGCCCGCCGCCATCGTCGCGGCCGGCGGCGAAATCGAGCATTTCGGCCTGCCGGTCGATCCCGGCAATCTGACCCTGCTGGCCCGGCTGGGCGAAGCGACTGTCGTTGCTATGCCGGGTTCGGCGCGCTCGCCGCGGGAACAGGGCTCGGACTGGCTGCTCGAACGGCTCGCCCCCCGCCTGCCGGTCGATTCCGCCACGATCGCCGGCTTCGGCGTCGGCGGGCTGCTCAAGGAAATCCGCGCTCGACCCATGCTGCGCGACCGCACGGCGCCGGCCGAAGCGAAACCGAAACCGATCGTCGACGCGATCCTGCTGGCGGCCGGCCAGTCGAAACGGATGGGTTCGCGCAACAAGCTGCTGGAGCCGGTTGGCGACGAGCCGCTGGTCCGGCGGGTTGCGGCGGCCGTCGGCGCGGCAGAAATCCGCCGCCTGATCGTCGTGACCGGTTACGAGGCCGACCGTGTCCGGGACGCGCTGAGCGGCTTGGAGTGTCGGTTTGCCGACAATCCCGACTACCCGACGGGGATGGGCTCCTCGGTCGCTGCCGGGGCGCGGGCAGCGTTCGATGCGGCCGAACCGCCGGACGCCGCGATCGTCTGCCTGGGCGATATGCCCGACATAACACCCGCCGTGCTCAACGCGCTGATCCGAAACTACGAACCGGCGGCTAGCCGGACCATCGTCGCGACCTCCAGCGCCGGGCAACGGGGCAATCCGGTCCTTTGGGACAGGCGCTTCGCCGAGGATCTGGCGAGCCTCGGCGGCGACGCCGGCGCACGAGACATGCTGCGCGATCATGCCGGCCAGACGGTGACCGTCGAAGTGGAGGACCACGCCGTCCTGCGCGACCTCGATACTCCGGCGGCGTTCGAGGATTATCGGGGCTGCTCGAACGGCGGCGGCGGCTGAACTCGTTGCGGTCCTTCGATGCCGGTCAGCCGGCGACCAGGACGAAGTCGTATTCGACCCTCTTGTACGGCGCGGTGACGCCGTAGGAGCCCGCCTCGTCGGCATCGGCGGCGTCGTTGAAATCGACCCGCAGGGAATCGCGTACGGCGAACACGGCGTCGCGGTCGATCCAGGCATCGTCGCCGGGAAAAAGCTCGGTCACCAGGGGAAGGTAGCCGTCGGCATTGACCCAGATATGATAGTGCGCCGGTCGCCACGCGGTGCGCGAAGTGGAGCGCAGGATCTCGCCGGCCGGACCGTCGTCCGGCACCTTGTAGGACACCGGTTTCACCGTTCGCACGCCGAACCGGCCGTCCGCTCCGGTGAGCTGGTGGCAGCGCAGGTTGGGGACCGCCCCCTCATGGGTCTCCTGTACGTCGTACAGGCCGTTCGACTGGGTCTGCCAGAAGTCGACACGCGCGCCTTCTACCGGTTCGGATCGTTCGTTCAGCACACGTCCGGTCAGCACCACCTCCGTGCCGGGATCGTCGCCGGCGAGATTGCCTTCGACCGGGACTTCCGGCGCGCCATCGACGAAGAACGGACCGAGCGCACTGTATTCCGTCCCGCTCGTCACGCCGCGTCCCTTGATCATATCGACCAGCGAGGACAGGCCGAGAATGTCGGAGGTCAGGATGAACTCGTTGCGCTCCGGCGTCGAAATCTTGCCGGCGTCGTAGAGATACTGGATGCCCCGCATCCACTCATCCTGCTGAAGGCCCACTTCCCGGGCAAAGGCGTGGAGATGCTTGACCAGGCTGGTCATGACCTCCTTGAGCCGCGGGTCTTCGGTCTCCGCCATGGTCTCGAGCACAGCTTCTGTGATGTTGTCTTCCTGCAGATTGCGCATCGGTCTTTCCCCGCCCTTGCGTTTCCTCGTTCGGTCCTTAGAGCCGCGGCAGCCGTGGCCCGTCAACACTATTGTTCGTCATTCGTATAAATGTTCGTATAGCGATCACGCAGCGCCTTCTTCTGGATTTTTCCCATAGCATTGCGCGGCAATTCTTCGACGACGAGGATTTGTTTCGGTTGCTTGAAATTGGCCAGCGATTCCGCAAGCCCGGTCAACATCGTTTCCGGGTCGAGCGCCACTGAGCCGTCGGCCACCACCGCAGCGGTCACGCCCTCGCCGAAATCCGGGTGTGTCACACCGAACACCGCGGACTCCCGGACCCCGGGCAAGGAGTCGAGGCAAAGTTCGACTTCCTTGGGATACACGTTCAAGCCGCCGGAAATGATCAGGTCCTTGGCCCGGCCGACGATGGTGACGCGGCCGGCCTCGTCCATCCGGGCCATGTCGCCCGAAACGAAATAGCCGTCGGGCCGGAATTCTTCCGCGGTTCTGTCCGGCAGGCGCCAATAGCCGGAAAAGACGTTCGGACCTTTCATTTCCAATATGCCGACCGTGCCGCGCGGCACTGTCCGGCCTGCGTCGTCGGCGACGCGCACGGCGACTCCGGGCAACGCGAACCCGACCGTGCCGGCGATCCGCTCGCCGTCCAGCGGATTGCTGCACGCCATGCCGACTTCCGTCATGCCGTAACGCTCCAGGATGCGCTTGCCGGTGCGGGCTTCGAACGCAGCGAAAGTTTCCTCGAGCAAGGGCGCCGAACCGGAGATGAACAGGCGGACATTGCGGGCGGCCTCGGCGGTGAAGCCGGGCGCATCGAGCAGGCGCGTATAGTAGGTCGGCACGCCCATCATCGCCGTCGCCTCAGGCAGCCTTGCTATGACCTTTTGCGCAACGAACGCCTTCTGGAAGATCACCCGCGACCCGCTGGCCAGCGCGCAATGGAACGCCACGAACAGGCCGTGGACGTGAAAGATAGGCAGGGCGTGCAGCAGCACGTCGCTCCCGGTAAAGCCCCAATAGTCCCGGAGAACGAAGGCATTGGACGACAGATTGCCATGGGTGAGCATCGCGCCCTTGGGCTTTCCGGTCGTGCCGGAGGTATAGAGGATCGCCGCCAGATCGTCGGCTTTTCGCGCGACAACGGAGCTGCCGGGCGGCGCCTCGGCAGCAGCGTCGAGCAACGATCCGCCGCCGTCCTCCAGCGTCAAGACCGCGCCGACCCCGGCATCGCGCGCGATCGCTTCGGCCGTCCCGCGATCCGCTTCCCGGCACACGAAGACGGCGGGCCCGGCATCTTCCAGGAAGAAGGCGACTTCCTGCACGGTATAGGCGGTGTTGAGCGGCACGAAAACCAGCCCGGCGCGCAGGCAGGCCAAATACAGCATCACGGCGTCCGGTGATTTATCGACCTGGGCGACGACCCGATCTCCGACCGCCGCGCCTTGCGCGTTCAGCGCTGCGGCGATCCGGGCGGTCCGGTCGTCGATCTCGCGGTACAGCACCGGCGGTCCGTTCTCGACATCGAGAAACACGGCCGAAGGATCGGCCGGAAAATTCGCCTCAAGCAGCGCATAGAGATTGTCGGACATGGTCACCCGGAAACGGCTTGGCCCGGCGGCAGTTCAGCCGTTGTCCGGCAGCATACTCAAGCGGGCAAATCGCCCGCCCCTACTCCTATTCCCCCTCCAGCCGCTCTCGGATGCGCGCAGCGAGATCCGGCCGGTCGGCGACGAGCGGCAGCAGCTTGCGCCAATACGCCTTGCCCTCGGCCTCGCGCCCCCGCTCGAAGGCGTAGCGGCCCAGGTAGTAGAGGGAAATCGGATGGCGCGGCTCCAGGGCGTGAAGACGTTTGAAGAGATCGAGCAGTTGCGGATCGAGTGGATTGTCGGCATCGTGCAGGCGCAAAACGGACATCGTGTAGAGGGTCAGGACACGGACATTGTCCGGCGCAAGCGCGACAGCCCGACCATAGGCGTCGGCAGACTTGTCCAATTCGCCTAACACCTCCTGGGCCCGGCCCAAACGCAGCCAGCCGGCAAGATCGCCCGGATTCTCCTCCAGCCGTGCCGCCAGGCGGTCGACCATGCCCCGGATCATCTCCTGGCGCTCCTCCGGCGTCATCTGCTCGGCGGCCCGCATATCCTCCTGGGTTGGCCCGCGGGGCTGCTCCTGCACGGTCAGCCGGTTGCGGTCGGCGAGTTCGGGACGGCCGAGCACGGCATAGAGCGTCAGGCTCAACACCGGCACAGCTGCCGCCAGCAGCAGTACCGTAGAGCGCGAAAGGGATTGCGCCGCACCGGCCGACCCAGCCGCCTGCCGGCTTTCGGCGGCGAGCGCCCGGCGGCGGATTTCGTCGCGTGCCGCGTCGGCCTCCGCCGCCTCGATCGTGCCGCGTGCAAGATCGCGGTCGAGTTCGCGCAACTGGTCGCGATAAACTTCGAGGTCGAACGCCGCCGGTTCCGGGACCGGCGCCGAATCGGCCACGCCGCGCGGATACAGGCGCCATAAGATTGCGGCGCCGGCTCCGAAACTCAGGACCGCAGCGACCAGCCAGATCACCGCTCGTCCCCGCCTTCCCGGAGCAGAGCGTCGGCACGCGCGGCGCTTTCCGCCGACAAGGCCTCGACCGGCGGCGCGGCACGCGACCGGCGAAGCCGCCAGAGCAGGAACAACAGCGCCACGAACAGCGCCGCTGCCGGCCCGAACCAGAGCAGCCAGGTCCGCTCATCGACCGGCGGTCGCAGCAGGACGAAATCGCCGTAGCGTGTATGGATATAGGCGATGGCCTCGCGGTCGGTATCGCCGGCGACCAGCCGCTTGCGCACAAGCCGGCGCAGGTCGCGCGCGAGCGGTGCATCGGAATCGTCGATCGACTGGTTCTGGCACACCAGGCAGCGCAATTGGCGGCCGATGTCGCGCGCGCGTTCCTCCAGTCCGGCATCTTTCAGGGCTTCGCCCGGCTCGATAGCCTGCGCGCGAAAGGGCGGAGAACCTGAGGAAAAGATCAGCGCGAGAAGCAGTATGGGCAGGACGGCTCGCCTCCTCATTGCTTCAGCGCCTGTATTGCCGGCAGGAATTTGTCTTTCAGAACCGGAACGGTAATCGGGCCGACATGCTTCAGGCGAATCCGGCCCCGTGGCCCGATCAGGAAAGTCTCGGGCACACCGTACAGGCCGAACTCGGGCGCCAGATCGCCGGTCGGATCGACACCGATCCGGGCATAGGGATTGCCGTGCCGGGCCAGCCAAGCCGCGGCCTCATCCGGCTTGTTCTTGTAGTTGATGCCGACCAGCGTCACGCCGCGCACCTTGGACAGAGCCGTAATCTGCGGGTGCTCGACCAGGCAGGGCGCACACCAGCTTGCGAAGAAGTTCAGAACGGTAATGCGATTCTCGAAGAACGCACTTGAAAATCCGCGAGCCAGAGGCTTCCCGGCGACAGAAAGGCCCTGCGCGGTGAATTCCGGCGCCGGTTTGTCGATCAGCGCCGAGGGCAACAGGCGCGGATCGCGCCCGCTCGAGAGATAGTAGGCGGCCGCCGCCGCGACGATGGCAAAGACAGCGAGCGGCGCTAGGTACAGCAGTCGGGGCGAGCCCATCGCGGGTCAGGCTTCCGATGGCCGGGGCGATGCGGGCCGGGCCGAACGACGCGGCGCGCCGACCCGGTGCCGGCGGTCGGTCAGCGAAATCATTCCGCCGAGAAACATTAATACGGCCCCGATCCAGATCCACGGCACCAGCGGATTGTGATAGAGCCGTACGGCATGGCCGCCCTTCCCGTCCGGATCGCCCAGCACGACATAGAGATCTGAAAAAAGCGTGGTCCGGATCGCCGCTTCGGTCGTCGGCACACGCTGCGGCAGGTAGAGCCGCTTTTCCGGCCACAGTGCGTCGACGGCGACACCGCCTTCGGACACGATGAAATGGCCCCTGCGGGCACGATAGTTGCCCACAGTCACTTCGCGCACACCGGCGAAGCCGATTGTGTAGCCGGCGAGGTCGGCGCGGTCGCCCGGCTTCATGGTGCGAATGACCTCGGTCTGCCACACGCCGGACACCGTGATCCCGGCGACGACCACGCCGGCGGCGGCATGGGCAATCGTCATGCCCCAGGCGCTGCGCGGCATTGCAGAGGCCCGGCGCAGCGATTCGCCCGGCGGGGCGTGGAACAGCCTGATCCGCCCCGCGGTTTCCCACCCTGCCGCACCGATCAGCCAGGCAGCCAGGCCGAGGCCGAGGGCCGCGGCGAAACTGTGCCTGTCCTCGATGAAGACAACCGCTGCCGCCAGAGCGATCGCGACGCCGGCGATCAGCTTCAGCCGGTCGAGCACGCCGATCAGGTCGGCCCGCTTCCATGGCAGGAAGGGCGCAATGCCCATGGCCAGGATCATCGGCGCCATCAGCGGCAGGAAAGTGGCGTTGAAATAGGGCGGCCCGACGCTGATCTTGCCGAGACCGAACGTATCGACAACCAGTGGATAGAGGGTGCCGAACAGCACGGTCAGGGCCGCCACCGTCATCAACAGATTATTGAGGATCAGCGCGCCTTCTCGCGAGATCGGCCTGAAAAGGCCGCCGCCCTTAAGCGTTGGTGCGCGCCAGGCGTAAAGGAGCAGTGCACCGCCGACCGTAACGGCCAGAATAGCGAGGATGAACAGGCCGCGTTCGGGATCGGTGGCAAACGTGTGGACCGACGTGAGCACACCGGAACGAACCAGGAAGGTGCCCAGAAGGCTGAGAGAAAAGGTTAGGATCGCCAGCAGGATAGACCAGCTTTTTAACGCATCCCGCTTTTCCGCAACGATGGCGCTATGCAGCAGTGCGGTCCCGACCAGCCACGGCATGAAGGAGGCGTTCTCGACCGGATCCCAGAACCAGAATCCGCCCCAGCCAAGTTCGTAATAGGCCCACCAACTGCCGAGCCCGATGCCGAGGGTGAGAAAGCTCCAGGCGGCGAGCGCCCAAGGCCGCACCCAGCGGCCCCAGGCGGCGTCCACCCTGCCTTCCAGCAAGGCGGCGATGGCAAAGGAGAATGTAACGGAGAAGCCGACATAGCCGAGATAGAGCAGCGGCGGATGGAAGGCGAGGCCGGGATCTTGCAGGATCGGATTGAGGCCCCGTCCGTCCGGCGGCATGGGGTTTACCCGGTCGAACGGATTCGACGTCAGGAGGATGAATGCGAGGAAGGCGAGGCCGATCAGGCCCTGCACCGCGATGACGCGGGCGCGCAGGCCGGGCGCGACATTGCCGCCGAACCAGGCGACGCAGGCGCCGAACAGGCTGAGGATCAGGCACCACAGGACCATCGAGCCTTCGTGGTTGCCCCAGACTCCGGTGATCTTGTAGAGCAGCGGCTTGCCGCTGTGCGAATTCTGGACGACGTTGGCGACTGAGAAGTCCGAGGTCACGAACGCCCAGGTGAGCGCGCCGAACGCGATCAGGACGAACACGAACTGGCCGGTCGCCAGCGTGTTGCCGAGGGACATCAGCGCACCGTGGCGCCGCGCTGCCCCGGCCATCGGGAAAACACTCTGGCCGAGCGCCAGAATCGCCGCGACGATCAGGGCGAAATGACCGATTTCCGCGCTCACGCCATCGGCCTCCGGGTCAGGACTTTGCCTCGGGGCAGGGTTCGCCGCCGCCGTCCCTGTGCCATTGCCCCTGCTCTTTCAACTGGTCCGCCAGATCCTTCGGCATGTAATTCTCGTCATGCTTGGCGAGGATCGTATCGGCGCGGAAAGTGCCGGACTCTTCCAGCCGGCCGATCGCCACGACGCCCTGGCCCTCCCGGAACAGGTCCGGCAGCACACCCTTATAGACGACGGAAAGACTCCGGATACAGTCGGTCACCCGGAAAGCCACGCTCACGCCGTCGTCGAGCGTCTTGCGGCTGCCCGTCTCGACCAGCCCGCCAAGGCGGAACGGCTGCCCTGCCGGGACAGCTTCGGTCGCGACTTTGGACGGCGTGTAGAAGAAGGTGACACCATCGTCGAGCGCCGCCAGAACCAGCGCGACCGCCATGCCGAGCAGACACAGGCCGACAGCCAGAAAGGTCATGCGCCGCCGCTTAGGCCGCAATTTCGGCCTTCCCTTCCGGCTGCTCCGCTGACGCGCGACCTGTTTTCAGGGCCCGTTCGAGTTCGGCCGTTGCCGCTTCCTCGCGGCGCAGCCGGCGCCACGACTGCCAGGCCAGCCCGGTCATCGCGACCGCGGTCAGGCCGAGCGCCGGCCAGACATAGACTGCATACCCGCCCATCGCGAAGAACTCGGCGACACTGTCCACTCCGATAACTCCGGCAATCATCTCCAGCGGAGCGGCGGTAACGCACCGCTTTCACCGTGCAACGGAGATAGCAGCCGCGCCGCTGCGCGCCAGCGGGCCAATCATCGCATAATGCGCGGCGGCAAAACGCCCGCCCTACCCGCGCATGCGCGCGCCTGCCGGATCGAACAGAGGTTCGTCCAGTATCCGCGCGGCACAACGCTCGCCGAGTAATTCGACTTCCAGTCGTCCGGGAGCCTCCACCACACCCCGCGGCAGATAGCCGAGCGCCACCGATTGCTGCGCCACATGGGCATAGCCGCCGGACGTTACCCGGCCGACAACGGCGCCGTCGTGCCAGATCGGTTCGTCGCGGAACGGATCGGCGTCGGATACGTCGATCGCCATGGCGACGAGCTGTCGTTCGCCGCCCTCGTCCTTTTCCCTGAGCGCCGCATCGCGGCCGATGAAATCGTTCTTCGCGAGATCGACGAAGCGACCGAGGCCGGCTTCGTAGGGGCCATAGATCGGCCGGTATTCGAACGCCCAGGCGCCGAAACTCTTTTCCAGCCTCAGGCTGTCCAGCGCCCGGAGACCGAAGGGTTCAAGGCCGAGCGGCGCGCCCGCTTCCGTCAGCAGGTCGTACACCGCGATCTGGTATTCCGGCGCCATCCAGATTTCATACCCCAGGTCGCCAGTATACGAAATCCGGCCAACCAGTGCGGGCGCCGGACCGATCTCCATAGCGCGAAAATCGAGGAAGCGGAAAGATTCGGCAGAAACGTCGGCATCCGTCACGGCCTGCAGCAACTCGCGCGATGCCGGACCGGCGATCATCAGGCCGACACGATCGAGGCCGAGCGCGCGCACCGCGACCGAACCGTCCTTCGGCAGATGCTCTTCGAACCAGCGCATATGGTATTTCTCCGCCGGGCCGGAGCCGACCATGTAGAAATTCTCATTGCCCGTCTTAGCCAGGGTGAAGTCCCCGATCAGCTTGCCATTCGGGTTCAGCATCGGGCTCAGAATCAGCCGCCCTTCCCGCGGCGTCCGGTTGGCCAGAATTCGGGACAGCCAGATTTCCGCGCCCGGGCCGGTCACCGAATATTTCGCGAAACCGGAGGTCTCGTAGAGGCCGACGCCGTTGCGCACTGCCATGGCCTCGCGCCCGACATTGGCGAAGTCGTTGGAACGCCGGAAGCTGACGATGTCTTCCGCCACTTCGCCTTCGTCCGCGAACCAGAGCGGGTATTCCAGGCCGTAGGCCGCGCCGAACACGGCGCCCCGCGCCTTGAAGCGGTCGTAGAGCGGCGTGGTGCGCAGGGGCCGGCCGGCCGGCAGTTCTTCGTTCGGGAACGGGACGTTGAACCGGCGGCTGTAATTCTCCCGAACCTTGGCGTTGGTATAGGCCAGCGTTGCCCAGTCGCCGAAGCGGGCGACATCCATGCCGAACACGTCGAACCCGGGGTCGCCCTCCGTCATCCAGTTGGCGAGCGTCACCCCGACTCCGCCGCCCTGGCTGAAGCCGGCCATCACGGCGCAGGCGCACCAGTAATTCTTCAGGCCCCGGACCGGTCCGACCAGCGGGTTGCCGTCCGGAGCGAAGGTGAACGGGCCGTTGACGATCTGCCTGATGCCGGCCCGTCCGTAGGGTGGAAAATGTTTGAAGCCGATTTCCAGCGACGGCGTAATTCTGTCCAGATCGGGCGGCAGCAGTTCGTGACCGAAGTCCCAGGGTGTCGTCTTCGGCGACCAGGGTTTGCCGGCGCGCTCGTAGGTGCCGATCAGCATGCCCCGCCCTTCCTGGCGGGTGTAGATCTCGCCGCCGAAATCGAGGGCGTGCATCATCTGCCGCCCCGTCGACTCGTTGAATTCGGTGACTTCCGGAATTTCGTCGGTCAGCAGGTACATGTGCTCCATGGCGAGCACCGGCAATTCCACGCCCACCATGCGGCCGACCTCACGCGCCCACAGGCCGCCTGCGTTGACGACATGCTCGGCATGGACCGTCCCTTTTTCGGTGACGACATCCCAGCTGCCGTCCGGCCGTGGCTGCAATTCCTCGACTTTTGTATGAAGAAAAATCTCCGCACCGCCGATCCGTGCCGACTTCGCATAGGCCTGGGTCACGCCGGACGGATCGACGTGACCTTCCACGGGGTCGTACATGCCGCCGACGAAGTGGGCCGGATCGAGCAGCGGAAACAGTTCGTAGGCTTCCTGCGGCGTTACCAGTTCGGTGTCGAGGTCCAGGTAGCGACCTATCGCATGGGCGGTTTTCAACCAGTCCATGCGATCGGGCGTGTCGGCCAGTATGACACCGCCGGTCAGGTGGACGCCGCAGGACTGGCCGGAGATTTCCTCGATCTCCTTGTACAGCTCGATCGTGTAGCGCTGGAGCGCCGAAACATCCGGATCGCCGTTCAGCGTGTGCATGCCGCCGGCGGCGTGCCAGGTCGAGCCGCTGGTCAGTTCCGAACGCTCGAACAGGGCGACGTCTTTCCAGCCGGCCTTCGTCAGGTGGTAGAGCACACTGGCGCCGACAACGCCGCCGCCGATAACCGCTGCCTGCAGGTGAGATTTCATGGGCTAGCTCCGGTGTGCCGCGTGCCGGTCTCGATCGGCGGCGGTCCAAGTCTAAAAATCGGTCGGTACGCCGCCTTCTTCCTTGCGCCGGGCGACGAAGGCGTCGAGTTCCTCGCGCACCGCCGGGTCCATCGGCGGCGCTTCGTATTGCGCCAGCTTTTCCTTGTAGAGCCGGTGCAGATGGTCCGCCGCGGTCGGCGAACCGGCCGCAGTCCAGGCTTCATAGTTGCGCCAGTCGGACACCATCGGCGCGAAAAAGGCCGTCTTGTAGCGCGACTGAGTATGTTCGGCGCCGAAATAGTGGCCGCCGGGTCCGACCTCGCGCATCGCGTCCAGCGCCATTTCGGCCTCATCGACCCGGAACGGTTCTAGAAAAGCGGCAATCATGTCCAGCAGGTCGGCATCCAGCACCATCTTCTCGAACGAAGCCTGGAGGCCGCCTTCCATCCATCCGGCGGCGTGCTTCACCAGATTGACGCCTCCCATCACGGCAGCCCAGAGCGAAAAAACGCTCTCGTAGGCGGCCTGGGCATCGACGGCGTTGGCGGCGTTGACGTTGGACGAGCGGTAGGGCACGCGGTAGCGCCGGGCGAACTGGCCGCCGACCAGCGTGGCCTTCATATATTCGGGCGTGCCGAAGGCCGGCGCCCCGCTGCGCATGTCGA
>FZLR01000032.1 GCA_900197615.1 Rhodospirillaceae bacterium Spongia-Bin9 | reverse complement strand
ACCGGCTACATTGGTGAGAATCGGCAATTTCGACCGAACGGAGGGAGTGGAGAAATCTTTTCGGCACGGCGCATTGACCGTCGTACCGCGCAGGAAAGGTATCTCCACTCCGCGAACCTGCGGTTCGCTCCGGTCGATATGACGATAAAGGGATTGGAGCAAGGACAAGCCCGCTCCCGCTCCGGGCAGCCGGAAATACAGGCAACACGGCGGACCGGTTACATGGGGCGGCCCGGCGGGCGGATTTGTCCGCCGCCGCGGCTTCTTGCGGCGCTCCCGCCCTCTCCCTATATGCAGCAGCGAAGCGGGGAAGGCCCCGCAATCCTGTCATTTGCGGCCGGCATACCCCGTCCCGTCGGGCGGACAGCCGGCCCGGAATCGGTCGCAGCGGGGGTTCGCACCGGCGCCTGAAAGGGCTTGTGCGGACCTGCTGCCGTAAGGAGAGACCCGACCATGGCCAAGATTATCGGCATCGACCTCGGCACCACGAATTCCTGCATCGCCGTGATGGACGGCGGCAGCGCCAAGGTGATCGAGAATTCGGAAGGCGGCCGGACGACGCCTTCGATGGTGGCGTTTACCGAGGACGGCGAGCGGCTGGTTGGCCAGTCCGCCAAGCGACAGGCTGTCACAAACCCCGAGAGCACGATCTTCGCAGTCAAGCGCTTGATCGGCCGGCGCTTCGACGATCCGATGACCCGGAAGGACGTCGAGCTCGTTCCCTATGAGATCGCCAAATCCGACGGCGGCGACGCCTGGGTCGGCGCGCGCGGCGAGAAATACAGCCCGAGCCAGATCAGCGCTTTCATCCTGCAGAAAATGAAGGAGACCGCCGAAGCCTATCTGGGCGAGCCGGTCGAACACGCCGTCATCACCGTGCCGGCCTATTTCGACGATTCCCAGCGCCAGGCGACCAAGGACGCCGGCCGGATCGCCGGTCTCGATGTCCGGCGCATCATCAACGAGCCGACGGCAGCCGCGCTGGCCTACGGGCTGGAGAAGAACGAGAGCGGCACCATCGCGGTCTACGATCTGGGCGGCGGCACCTTCGATGTCTCGATCCTCGAGATCGGCGATGGCCTGTTCCAGGTGAAGTCGACCAACGGCGACACCTTCCTGGGCGGCGAGGATTTCGACGCCAAGATCATCGACTACCTGGCCGCCGAGTTCAAAAAGGACCAGGGCATCGACCTGCGCGAGGACAAGCTCGCCCTGCAGCGCCTCAAAGAGGCCGCGGAGAAGGCCAAGATCGAACTGTCCAGCGCGACCCAGACGGACATCAACCTGCCCTTCATTACCGCCGACGCCAGCGGGCCGAAGCATCTGAATGTCAAGCTCACCCGCGCCAAGCTGGAAACCCTGGTCGAGGATATGATCCAGCGCACGGTCGGGCCGTGCCGGTCGGCGCTCAAGGACGCCGGCCTCAAGGCCAGCGAAATCGACGAGGTTATCCTGGTCGGCGGCATGACCCGCATGCCCAAGGTGCAGGAGACGGTGCAGCAGATCTTCGGCCGCGAGCCGCACAAGGGCGTGAACCCGGACGAGGTCGTTGCGCTGGGCGCCGCGATCCAGGGCGGCGTCCTGAACAAGGACGTGAAGGATGTCCTACTTCTCGATGTGACGCCGCTGTCGCTCGGCATCGAAACCCTGGGCGGCGTGTTCACCCGGCTGATCGACCGCAACACCACGATCCCGACCAAGAAAAGCCAGGTATTCTCGACCGCCGAGGACAACCAGGGCGCGGTCACCATCCGGGTCGGCCAGGGCGAGCGCGAAATGGCGGCGGACAACAAGATGCTCGGCCAGTTCGACCTGGTCGGCATTCCGCCGGCGCCGCGCGGCGTGCCGCAGATCGAGGTCGCCTTCGATATCGACGCCAACGGCATCGTCAGCGTTACGGCGACCGACAAGGCGACCGGCAAGGAACAGCAGATCCGCATCCAGGCTTCCGGCGGCCTGAGCGACGACGAAATCGAGCGCATGGTCGAGGAGGCCGAAGCCAACGCCGAGGAGGACCGGAAGCGCCGCGAACTGGCCGATGCCCGCAACGCCGCCGATGCGATGATCCACCAGACCGGCAAGTCCCTGTCGGAACATGGCGACAAGATCGAGGCGGCCGAGAGGGAGGCCATCGAAAAGGCGATGGAGGATCTGAAAGCGGTCAAGGACGAGGACGATCTCGGCGCGATCCAGGAAAAGACCCAGGCGCTCATGCAGGCGTCGATGAAGCTGGGCGAGGCCATGTATGCCGCCCAGCAGGCCGAGGCCGAAGCCGCTTCCGCCCAGGAAGCAGGCGGCGCCGAGGGCGCCGATGCCGCCGATGCGCAGGCCGGGGACAGCGTCGTCGATGCCGACTTCGAGGAAGTCGACGACGACGAACAGAAAAAAGCGTCCTGACGGCCTCGGCATGTCTGCCGTCGGCCTCGGGAGGCCGGTGCGTGGCGATCGGCCCCGCGCAATTGTCCGGAGCCGGACGATGGGGATTCTTCTCCCTCTGCAGAGGGGGAAGTCCCGGAGCGTAGCGAAGGGGATGGCGGTGTCGTCCGTTAGACTTCAGCCGCCGCGCGGCATTGCAGGACTATCCGTTGTTCACCCCCACCTGACCTCCCCCTCTGAAGAGGGCGAGGAATCGCGGGCCTGACAGGCGGGATCGGCGATGGCGCAGCGGGACTTTTACGATGTGCTCGGCGTCGGCCGCGATGCCGACGAAGCGCAGATAAAATCCGCCTTCCGCAAGAAGGCGATGGAATACCATCCCGACCGCAATTCGGGCGACGGCGAGGCCGAGCGCAATTTCAAGCAGGTCAACGAGGCCTATGAAATCCTGAAAGACGGCGAGAAGCGCGCCGCCTACGACCGCTTCGGCCATGCCGCGTTCGAGCAGGCCGGCGGCCCCGGGCAGGGAGGCTTCGGCGCCGGCGGGTTCGAGTTCAATTTCGGCGGCGGCAACTTCGGCGACATTTTCGAAGACATTTTCGGCGACATCTCCGGCATGAACCAGGGCGGCCGCCGGCGCCAGCCGACCCGCGGCCAGGACCTGCGCTACAATATGGAAATCAGCCTGGAAGACGGCTTTACCGGCAAGCAGACGACAATCCGCGTGCCCAGCGCCGACCGGTGTGCATCGTGCGGCGGCAGCGGCTCGGAAGGCGGCGCCGCCAGGGCGACCTGCGGCCATTGCGGCGGTCGCGGCCGGGTGCGCGCCAGCCAGGGCTTCTTCACAGTCGAGCGCACCTGCGTCCAGTGCCAGGGCGAGGGCGAGGTCATCGAGAATCCGTGCCGGGTGTGCAAGGGCGCCGGCCGCGTGCGGCGCGAGAAGACCCTGTCGGTCAACATTCCGGCCGGCGTCGACGACGGCACCCGGATCCGCCTCGCCGGCGAGGGCGAGCCCGGTATGCGCGGCGCGCCGGCGGGCGACCTCTACATCTTCGTGTCGGTCGCCCCGCACGAGGTCTTCCACCGCGACGGCGCCAACATCTATTGCCAGGTGCCGCTGCCCATGACGACCGCCGCGCTCGGCGGCAATCTGGAAGTGCCGACGGTCGACGGCGTGCGCGCCCGGGTGACCATCCCGGAAGGCGCGCAGAGCGGCGACCAGTTCCGGCTGCGCGGCAAGGGCATGTCGCAGCTCCGCTCCCGGGCGCGCGGCGACATGTATATCGAGATCGAGGTCGAGACGCCGCGCAACCTGAGCGCCCGGCAGCGCGAAATCCTGCATGAATTCCGCGATGCCGGCGGCGAAAGGAACAGCCCGAAATCGGACGATTTCTTCGACAGGGTGAAGAACCTGTGGGAGGGGCTGAAGAACTGAGCGCCCCCGCGGGCTGCGCTCTGCAACGGTAGAGGAGGGTTTGAAACCTTCCCCTTCAATGCCGGGCGCAACCGCCCCTCCCGTCATATCGACCGGAACGGCCCGGAGGGCCGTGAAGTGGAGATATCTTTCCGATACGGAGCGGGGCCGGGGCACGGTGCTGGAAAGATTTCTCCGCTCCGCCACGCTTCGCGAGGCTCCGGTCGAAATGACGGGTCGGGGACGGCGGCAGTCGGGGCGCAGAGGATGTTTCCGGACCCTCCCGTACAGTTCCACCGCCCGGACCGGAGTCGGGGCTCTACTCATCGCCCGACCACGACAATTCATGACTCCGGCGCGTCTCCTGACATAAGCTGACGCGCCATGACTCTTGCCGATCACATCCTCTATGCGCTGGCCTGGCTCAGTTTCGGGGTCGTGCACAGCCTGCTGGCGCGGCGGAAGGCCAACCGGGCGTTCGACGCCGCGCTCGGCGGCTTTGCGCGGATCGCCTACAACCTGATCGCAGCGTTCCATCTGGGGGCGATCCTGTTCCTGGAATGGCGCGGCTTTCCCGGCAAGGTCGCGTTCGATACGCCGCTCTGGCTGCACGCGCCGATGGTGGCGGTGCAGGTCGCCGGCTGGGTGCTGCTGTTCGTCGCCCTGGTGCAATACGATCTCGGCCGGTTCGGCGGCCTGACCCAGGCGCGGGTCATCGTCCATCGGCGCGGCCGGGGGCGCAATTCGGGGCGGGGCGCCGGGTATGGGACGATGGCGGGCGCACCGGCCGAACTGCCGGACCCGCCGCCCGACATCCCGCAGGCCCGGCTGGAGCCGCTGGTCACGCGCGGCATCCACCGCTATGTCCGCCACCCGCTTTATTCCGCCATGTTCCTGATGTTCTGGGGCCGCGCGTTCGACGAGGCGGCTCTGATGACGGCGCTGTGGGGCACGCTCTACCTCGTCATCGGCACTATCTTCGAGGAGCGCAAGCTGCTGCAGATCTACGGCGAGGACTATGCCCGCTACAGTGCCGCCGTGCCGCGCTATGTCCCCCTGCGCGGCAAGGCCTGGGGCGGGTAGGTCAGGTGCGCGTTCCCCAGCGTTCCGCCGGGCCGGGGTCGAGGGCTTGTTGCAGCCGCTGGCCGGCGGCGAGCGCGAATTTCAGGATCTGCGTCCGGCGGCGGGTCGCGTTCATCGGTCGGACCGGCGCCTCGCGGATGATGGCGGCGTCGAAGGCGTCGGCGACCAGCAGGCCCTGGTCCGCCGGCAGGATGTCGGCGGGAAAGCCGTCCGGCACGGCGAAATAATAGGCGTCGCACCAGGGCAGGTAGTCGGGCCATTTCGCGTCGCTGCGGAAGTCGGCGAGCGTGGTCTTGATCTCGACGATGACGAAGCGCTGCTCCCGGTTCAGGCCGATCGCATCGACCCGCCGGCCCTTGCCGACCGGAAATTCGGTCAGCGTGCTGTAGCCCTGCGCCGCCAGGAAACGGCAGACCCCGCGCGCCATGCGCAGCGCCCGGCCGCCAGCGTCGGCCGCGGCGGAATCGGGCGTGCGCAGGTCCATGGGCGGCTCCCGGCCATCCGTGGGAAACCGGCGCAGCATACAGGAACTGAACAATAAGGGTACAGAATTTCGGGCCGACGCCGAAGATCGGCAGGGTTCATTCCCATCCAATCGAAAATCGATTCGTCATTTCGACCGAAACGGGTCTGCAATATTCGCTCCCCGTCAGACCTTCGCCGGGCTGAAGCGGTCGGCATATATGTCGTCGGGTTCGAGGCCGATCTCCATGAGGATCGGCATCGCCGCGTCGATCATCGGCGGCGGGCCGCACAGGAAGGCCTCGGCGCCGAAGCCGTCGTAGACCGTGTCCGCCAGCAACGCGGTCACCGTGCCGCGCGGCCCGGCCCAGCCGCTGGCTTCCGGCTCCTCCGACAGGGCGAGCGCGTAGCTGAAATCCGCCGACCGGGCGGCCCAGGCGTCGAGCAGGCCGGTATCGTACAGATCGTCGCGGCTGCGCGCGCCGTAGAGCAGGCGGATGCGGCGGCCGGTGTTCCGCGCCAGTTCGTCCTCGATCATCGCCTTGACCGGGGCGAGGCCGGTGCCGCCGGCCACGCAGATCGCCGGCCGGTGGTCGTTGGCCGTGAAGCCGAAATGACCGTAAGGCCCGGCGATTTCCAGCGAATCGCCCTCGGCAAGCGCCGACTGGACAAGACCGCCGATCGCGCCGCCCGGATAGAGCCGGACGTCAAAGACCAGCTCCGCCCTGCCCGGCGCGGTCGCCGCCGAGAAATAGCGGTTCGGCGCGAGGCCCGGTACGATCCATTCGAAATACTGGCCGGCCCGGTAGGCGATGTCCTGCGGGCAGTCGAGCGCGACCTGGACGACGCTGGCGCAGACCCGCTCGACCCGGCTGACCGTGGCGCTGACACGTTCGATCCGCGGCGCGCTCGTGCCGTCGCGCAGCACGATTTCGAGCCCGATGTCGGAGGTCGGCGCGCACAGGCAGGTCAGGATGCGGCCCTTACGGCGGTCGGCGTCGGTGAAGACGGCGGGGTCGGCGCCGGGGCTTTCCTCGACGCTGCCGCTCAGCAGCACCGCCCGGCATTCCGCGCATTCGCCCGACCGGCAATTGTAGGGCATCGGCAAGCCGGCCGCGAGGCAGGCTTCGAGCACGCTCTGGCCGGTTTCGCAGGCAACGGCCGTGCCGTCCTGCAACGCGACGGTGAAGGCCGCCAAGGCTTCTCAGCCCGCTGCGGCGGAGACCGTCTGGGGCGATTCCGGAGCGGCGTCCATGTAGACTGTCGGCTCTTCCGCCAGTTCGATGCCCCAGTCGCGCGACACGAACGCCCTTATCTGCTTGTAATAGGCCGCCCGCATCGCCGCGTTGGTCTCGGTCTTGAAGCCCCAGTAGCGGTAGCGGTCGTTGGTGCGCGAACGGTCGGAACCGAAGGAGGCCAGGCCGACCTTGAGCCACTTCGGCACGGCGGCCTCGACGGCGGCGCGCCCTTCCGGCGTCTCCAGCATGTCCTTCACGCCGTCCATGCCGAAGCCGACATGACCGTATTCCTCGTTCAGCGTGTCCTGGCAGGCCTTACGGAACGGCGCGTAGGGCGATCGCACGAACTGGCGGAACTGGTGCGCGGCGGCCCGGTCGACCAGCGCCAGGAAGACGACCTGGTCGGCCCAGTTGTCGATCGGCGTGTCGAAGGTGGTCAGATGGTCCTTGTCGGCGCTGAATTCGCGCCAGTCGAGGCCGAGTTCGCCCAGCAGTGCCCGGAAGCGCAGATGGTGGCCGTATTCCTCCATCACGGTTTTGGCCATGCGCATCTTCGCTTCCGGCGTCGGCGCACGCAGGATCGAGGGCTCGAAACAGTCGGCGCCGTAATCCTCGCTGACCACATGGATCTTGATCAGGTTGAGCAGCAGATCGCGGAATTCCTCGTCCTGGTTCCAGAAGGTTTCCGGCGTGACATTCGGGATTCCGGCCTCCCCATAGGTAACGGACCGGGTGACGGACTGGCTTGCTGGCTGGGTTGCGGACATGGCGCGCCCTCCTGTTCCGCTAGTCGTAGAAGCTGCGCCGCGCCGGCGCGTAATCCACGATGACATTCTTGGTTTGGGTGAAATCGAGCATGCTCTCGACCGCATCCTCGCGCCCGAAGCCGCTCGCCTTCATGCCGCCGAAGGCCGCGCCCGACGGGAACAGGTTGTAGCAGTTGACCCAGACGCGGCCGGCCTCGACCGCCTGCGCCGTGCGGTGCGCCCGGCCGAGATCTTCTGTCCAGATGCCGGCGGCGAGGCCGTAATCCAGCGCATTGGCGCGCCCGACCGCTTCCTCCTCCTCGTCGAAGATATGGACCGTCGCGACCGGGCCGAATATCTCCTCCCGCGCCACCGTCATGTCGTCCTCGACGCCGGCGAACAGGGTCGGCTCGACGAACAGTCCCTCGGGGAAGGCATCGAGATGCCTGGCGCTGCCGCCGGAAATCACCTCGCCGCCTTCGGCCCTGCCCCGCTCGATATAGCCCAGCACGCGGTCGTAATGGCCCCGGAACACCATGGTGCCCATGTTGGTTTCGCGCTCGAACGGGTCGCCGATGCGCAGCTTCGGGATCAGCGCCACGATCCGCTCCACCAGCTCGCCGGCGATAGCCCGCTGCGCGAAAATGCGCGAGCCGGCGGTGCAGACCTGGCCCTGGTTCATGAAGGCGCCCAGCATGACCCCTTGGGCGGCGGCGTCCATATCGGCGTCGGCATAGACGATCTGGGCGTTCTTGCCGCCCAGTTCGAGGGTCACTTTCTTGAGGCTGCGGGCGGCATCCGCCATGACGATCCGCCCGGTGGCGGACGATCCGGTGAGCGAAATCTTGCGGATGTCGGGATGGGCCACCAGCGCCCGGCCGGCGGTTTCTCCCCCGCCGGTGACGACGTTGACCACACCGGCCGGCAGGATGTCGCCGATCGTCGCCGCCAGTTCCAGGGTCGTGAGCGGAGTCGGCTCCGGCGCCTTGTAGACCACGGTGTTGCCGACCGCGAGCGCCGGGGCGATCTTGCCGGCGAACATGTTGAGCGGGAAATTCCACGCCCCCATGATGCCGACGACGCCGAGCGGCTCGCGGAAATCCATGCTCATAATGTGCTTGCCGACCGGCAGCGTGTGGCCTTCGAAGGCGCGCACGGCCCCGGCGAAATAGCGGATGCGGTCGGCCGCCGTGTGGACGTTGGCGATGCTTTCGCGCCATGGCTTGCCGGTATCGGTCGTCTCGAGCCAGGCGAAGCGCTCGATATCCTCGACCAGCCGGTCGGCAATCTTCAGCATCAGGTCGGAGCGCTTGCGCGCGGTCAGGCCCGACCATCGGCCGAACGCGTCCCTGGCCGCGATGACGGCCGTCGCCACGTCGACCTCGTCGGCGTCCGGCACTGTGCACAGCACCTCGCCGGTGAGCGGGGAGCGGCTTTCCAGAACGGCCGTGCCGTTCGGCGCCACCCATTCGTTGCCGATATAGAGCTTGTAGGCCGCGGGAATGTCGAAGCTGTCGTCTCTCGGCATCGCTTTACCTGCTACCTGACCAGGATGTGGACGGTCGCGACCGCCGAATCGCTGCCGAACAGGCCGCCCGCCATCTGTGCCAGCCCGACCTGCGCGCCGTCGACCTGGCGCGGCCCGGCGCGGCCGGTGAGCTGTTCGGCGATCTCGACGATCTGCGCCACGCCGGTGGCGCCGACCGGATGGCCGCGGCTGGTCAGTCCGCCCGACGTGTTGATCGGCAGCCGGCCGCCCAGCGAGGTCTCGCCGGCCTCGACCAGGGCAATCGCCCCGCCGCGTTCGGCGAGGCCCAGATCCTCGACGTCGAACATTTCCTGGGGCGCGGTCGGGTCGTGGACCTCGGCGACCGAAACCTCCGACGGCCCGAGCCCGGCCTGCTCGTAGGCCAGCGCGCCGGCGCGCGCCGTGGCGTTCGGGCCATCGCCGGAGCGCCCGCTGACCACGGCCGAAGCCGCGATGCGCGGCCCGCTCAGGCCCTTGCGGCGGGCGAAGGCCGGCGACACCAGCAGCACCGCCGCCGCGCCGTCGGCGATGCCGCCGCACATCGACCGGGTCAGCGGCTCGACCACGACCTTGTCGGCGAGGATAGCCTCGGCCTCGATCGGCGCGCGCACCGCGGCGCGCGGATTCAGCGCCGCATGGGCCCGGTTCTTGGCCGCGCACAGGGCGAAATGCCGGGCAGTCGCGCCGTGGGCCGCCATGTAGCGGCGGGTCCGCTCCGCATTGACATCCATGAATACGGAGCGGCCTTCCGCCGCCGGGGCCCGGTCGGTCGCGGTCGCCAGGGCGGCGAAGGTAGTGCGCCGGTCCTCATGGGTCAGCTTCTCGGCGCCGAGCGCCAGCGCGCAATCGACCTGGCCCCAGGCGATTGCCGACCAGGCGAGATGGACCGCGTCGGAGCCGCTGGAACAGGCGTTCTTGACCGTATGCACGGGCACGCCCTCGATGCCGGCCGTCTTCAACAGAATTTGGGCCAGCACCGATTCCTGCCCCTGCAGCGTGCCGCCGAAGGCGTTGCCGACGAAGGCCCGTTCGATCTCGTCCGCGTCGATGCCGGACCGTTCGAGCGTCGCCGCCAGTACCGGCCCGGCAAGGTCCGGGAGCGAACGGTCGGGAAATCTCCCGAACCGACCGACGGTGCCGCCGGCGACGATGACGGGGTCCGGCGCGCGCGCCATGTCAGGCTCCGAAGCCCGCTTCGGCCTTCGCGGTGACGGTGCCGTCGCTCTTGGCTGCGGTGAGCGCGCAGGTGACCGCATCGCCGTCCACCGCCGTCACCACGGCCTCGATCTTCAGGTCCTCCTCCGGAAAGACCGGCGCGGTGAATGTCACGTCGAGCCAGCGCAGGCGTTCCCGCCCGACCCGTTCGGCCAGCAGGCGCGCGAAATGGGCCGTCGTCATCGGCCCCTGTTGCAGGACGGTCGGGAAGCCGGCGGCTTTTGCAAATTCCTCGTCCGTATGGATCGGGTTCGGATCCTCGGTTCCAACCGAGAAGTCGGTGAGCCGCGAACGGTCGGCGCCGGGCACCGTCACGTCGAACAGGGTATCGCCTTCGCTGTACGCCATCCTTCTATTCCCGTTCGATCAGTCGGGTGATTTCGCGCAGCACCCTTGTGCCGTCGGCGCGCGCATAGTCGAGGGCGACATCGGCGAACCAGATTTTGCCGCTCCGCCCCTGCTTCTCGGTAATCGTCTCGACCGTGGCCGTGACCGACAGTTCCTCGTCCCAGGCAATCGGCTCGTACCACTCATAGCGCTGGCCGCCGTGCAGGGCGCGTTTGCGGTGGATGCCGAGTTTCTCGAACAGGTTGGCGCCCCGGGTCTCGCCGCGCAGGAAGATCATGTAGGTCGGCGGCACCGTCTCGAGATCGACCGCCGCCCCCTGGCCGCGCAGCAGCTTCTCCGCCAGCGCCCGCTCGGCCCGCACGGTAAAGGGCGGGAAAACGTATCCCTGCCGGTCCAGGTTCATGCTCGTCCTCCGCTCGATTACCGATATTTACGTTTACGTAAATATAAAGTCAAGCAGCGCCCCGGGCGCCTCGGAACGCTCACTCGAACAGGCCCGACGACAGCAGCTCGGTGTACGACTCGATCAGTTCGTCGATGGTGACCGGCTTACGCGGGTCGTACCAGCGGGCCAGCCAGTTGCAGGCGCCGAGCACGGCGAAGGCCAGCATCTTCGGGTCGCCGATCCGGCGAAAATCGCCCCGGTCCTGGCCTTCGGCGATCAGGCGGGCCCAGTGCGCTTCGTATTCCTTCCAGATCCGGACCATGGTGTCCCGCACCTCGGGTTCGCCGTCGAACCGGCCGTCGCGCAGGCTTACCGTCATCTCGAGACAGTAGCGGTCGAAGCGGACCAGGTGGTTGCGGATCGCGGCGCGGAACTTGTCGCGCGGTCCGAGCGTCGTGTCGCCCGCGATGGCGTCGATGCCGTCGACAAGCTCCAGGCTCTGCGGTTCGATGATCTCCAGCAGGATCTGCGCCCGGTTGCGGAAATAATAGTAGATGCCCTCGCGCTTGATCCCGACCGCGCGCGCAATGTCGTCGAGCGTTGTGTTCGCATAACCGAGCCGGTCGAAACATTCGGTTGCGCGCTGCAGGATCTCGGCGCGCCGGGCGCCGGATTTCGCAGCTCTGCGCGGTTCTTTCGGCCCTGTGCCCTGCCGGACCGCCGCCGGCGCGGTCACGATCCGATCCACCGTTTCCGGGCGGCGTAGCCGGGGCCGCGGTCTCCCGCGGCTTCCGCGCCGCGCAGCGCATCCAGGCGCGCCCGCTTGTCCGGCGTATCCTCCGGGATGGCGTCCAGGGCGTCCTTCAGCAAGGCCTCGTAGTCCGCGCCGACCGGACAGACGTCCTGGCAGCGCCGGCAGCCGGTCACCGCGCCGGCGCCGCGCAGGATGCTGGCCCAGATGTAGAAGCTCTTCTCGTTGCGCAGCATCCGCTTCTGCATTTCCGGGTCGGTCTCGTCGATGACCTCGTCGAGGAATTCGGTGACCTGCTTGAAGCCGTGCGGCTGACGGTGGGTGTCGCAGGCGATCCAGTCCCGGTCCCAATGGCCGATCGCGTCGCCCGGACAGGCGCTCAGGCAGCGCCCGCAGTCCGGCCCCAGGCACAGCGGCTCCTCCACCCGGCGGTCGGGCTCGACCGGGATCGAGCTCAGGATCGCCGTCAGAATGACCCGCGGCCCGTATTCCGGCGTCAGGAGCTGGAGGTTCAGCCCAAGGGTGCCGAGCCCGGCCTCGACCGCCGCGTGATCCAGCGACAGGGGCAGCTTCTGATGCGCGCGCGGATCGCCGTCGTAGCGCCACGGGTCGACATGGGTCGGCGGCACGATCAGCGCCGGGTAGCCGTTCTTCTCGAGCCAGCGCACGAGATCGAGGGCGACCTCCTCCAGTCCGGCGATGGTGAGTTCGTCGTTGACGTATTTGTGCCGGTCGGACCAGGACTGGATGCGGGTCGCGCCGAGGCTGACGCGCTGGCCGATCACGATTACCCGGTCGGCGTCGTAATCCGTGATGTCGCTCGGCCGGCGCGGGTCCGTCGGGTCCGGCGGGTTCTCGTTCATCGCCGCGCCGTCGGCGATGCCCACAATATCGGCGCCGAATTCCCGGGCTTTGTCCTTGACCAGATCGGCGGTCAGCGGGGTGCGGTAGATTTCGACCATGCCCGTCAGTCCCCGCTTTCCGCTTCCGCGGATTCTCGTTTCTCGGCCTGGCACTGTTTGAAAGCCTGCAATTCCCGCGCCACGATGCCCTTGTAGCCCTCAGGACCGACCCAGCGGATGTTCCAGTCGTCGAGGCCCGGCGCGTCGCCGCCCTCGCGCCGGATGCGGCGGTATTCCCGGCCCCGTTCTGCCTTCTCGTCGGTCTTCTCCGGGATGCGTTTCTGCGGATCGGCCAGGAAGGCGTGATAGTCGTTGCCGGCCGGGCAGACCGCCATGCAGCGCGGGCAGTCGCCGAACGAGCCGGCGACCCGCAGCAAGCCCTGCCACAGGCCGAAAATATTGCGGTCGCGGATCATCTTTTTCCGGCCTTCGGCATCGGCCGCGAAATAGTCCCGCATGAAGGCGGTCGAGACGCCGTAGCCGAACTCCTGTGCCGCCTGGGCGCAGTCCCGCTTGTCGAGGCCGTAATGCAGCACGGCGTCGGTCGGGCAGGAATGCAGGCAGCGCGAGCAGGATTCGCCGATGCAGACCTGTTCGGTCATCGGTGCATCGGCCTCCAGTTCCAGTTCGGTCAGGATGCCGGTGAGATAGACCCGCGGGCCGTATTCCGGCGTCAGGATGTTGACGTCGAGCCCCAGCGTGCCCATGCCGGCCTCGACGCCCATATGGCGGGTCGAGAGGCGCCCGTAGCTGCCGTTCTTCATGCTGAGGTCGGTTTCCTGCCCCATGGTGATGAAGCTGGGCCAGCCGTGCTGCTCCAGCTTGCGGGCGAGGCGGTGGCAGACCTTGTCGAGCCGGCGCAGCACCGCCTGGTCCATATACTGGACGGTGATCGACAGCTTGGTCCGGAACACGGCGACGGGAATGGCCAGCGCGATGACGATGACGCTGCGGCAGTAGGAGCTGACCCGGTCGGGCGTCTGCGGCCAGCGCGGGTCCGGCGGAAACGCGTTCAGCGTGTCGGCCGACGCGATCCCGACCAGATCGGCGCCCAGATCGATCGCCATCTGCTTGACTTCGGCAGCTGTGAGCGGGGTCGGCGTCATGGCTGGGTCATCGCGGGTCAGGCCTCCTGCCGCAGCTTGTAGCGTTGGATCTTGCCGGTCGTCGTCTTCGGCAGTTCGTCGACGAAGTCGATCCAGCGCGGGCATTTGTAGTGGGCCAGCCGGTCGCGGACATGGCTGCGCAGCGCGTCCGCCATGCTGTCCGCCCCATCCGTTCGGGCAATGCTGTCCTTAAGAACGACATAGGCGTGGGGCTTGATCAGTTCCTCTTCGTCAGGCCGACCGATCACCGCGGATTCGAGCACGCCCTCATGCTCGGCGATCGCCGCCTCGATCTCGGTCGGCGAAACCCAGATGCCGCCGACGCGCAGCATGTCGTCGGACCGGCCGACGATGAAGAAATTGCCGTCCGCGTCGACGTGGAACTTGTCGCCGGTCAGCACCCCGCCGCCGCCGAACACCGCCGCCGTGCGCTCCGGCTTGTTCCAGTATTCGCAGGCGGCAGACGGCCCGAAGGCGCGCAGGTTGCCGACTTCGCCCTGCGGCACGGGATTGCCGTCGTCGTCGACGATCTCCGCCCCGAACCCGTCGACCAGCCGGCCGCAGCTGTTCGGCACGACCGCGCCCGGCCTGTTGAGCAGGAACATGTGGGTCATCTCGGTCGTGCCGACGCCGTCGAGGATCTCGACGCCGGTGAACTCTTTCCAGCGGTCGAAAAGCGACGGCGGCAGCAGTTCGCCGCCGCTGACCGAAAACCGCATGCGCGCACAGGCTTCGCGGACCGCTTCCCGGCCGATCTCGTTCTCGGCGGTCTGGAGCATGGCTGCGTAGAGCGTCGGCACGCTCATGACGATGGTCGGCTTGTGCTCCAGCCACAAATCCCAACACTTGCCGGGCAGGATCGGGCCGCTGCCGACGACATTCGCCGCCCCGGCGCGGATCGGGAAATAGACCTGGTTGCCGAGCCCGTAGGCGAAGAACATTTTCGGCGGGCAGAAAACGACATCGTCGGGGACGATCTTCTGCGCTGCGATGCCGAACAACTCGGTCGCCCAGTAGATATGCTCGTGGGTGTGCACCACGCCCTTCGGATCGCCGGTCGAGCCGGAACTGTAGAGCCAGAAGGCGGTGTCGTCCGGGGCTTGCGGCAAGGTCTCGAGAGTCTCGGGAAACCGGTTGAGCTCGTCTTCGAGAAACGGATAGCCCTCGACCCGCTCGCCGCAGACCACGATATGCTCGACACTGTCCAGCTCGCCGCGAATACTCTCGAAGACCGGCGCCAGGGAATGGTCGATCGCGACGGCGCGGCAGCCGCTGTCATTGACGTAGTAAGCGTAATCCTGCGGCTTGAGCCAGGTGTTGATCGGGACGGTCACCGCGCCGATCTTGATGCCGCCGAGGAACAGGGCCTCGAAATCCAGCCCGTCCATGACGCTGAACATGACCCGGTCGCCTTCGCCGATGCCGAGCGACCGCAGATAGTGGCCGGCCTGGCACACCCGGGCCTGCAGCGCGCCATAGGTCGCGACAGTGCGGTCCGGATCGTCGAGGAGGAGCGCCGGCCGGTTGGCATGACCGGGCGCGCCGGACATCTCGAAGAGATAGTCGACGACGTTCCCGATCGGGGCCTTCCCGGTAATCGGCGAACCCAGCATTGCGGCGCTCCCGGCAGGCGGCCCGGTCCCATCGGGGCCGAGCCGGCGCAAAGCGTGGGTAAAATTTACGTTTACGTCAACATCGAATCCGTTGCCGGATTTCCCGGCCTCGCCCGGCGGCGGCGGAACGGGCCGTGACCGCCAGGCGGAATGGGCAGGCGGAATGGGCAGGCGGAACGGGCAGGCGGAATGGCGCGCCCGGGAAGATTCGAACTCCCAACCTCCTGATCCGTAGTCAGGTGCTCTATCCAGTTGAGCTACGGGCGCTGCCGGCGCGGGCGTCGGCGCCGCGCGGGGTGACCGGCTTCGATGCATCGGCGGCGGGGGCAGGCGCCCCGGTCGCGATGTCCGGTCAGGCTATGGTTTTTAGTCATTGGCCGCCGCGTTGGAAAGGGGCGCGACATTGCGGCCGCCGTTTCGCCGTCCGGTCTGTCCGCCGCAGCGGTACCGCCACCGCGCCGCCACCGCACCGCCACCGCACCGCCACAGACAATATCGGACTGGCCCGTCCGGCCGATTGCGGGCAAGGTGCGGTCCATGTCGAACCGGGTCGAAACCGCTGCCGCGAACCGCGCGGTCTGCCGCCGCGCGATCCCCGCCGCTGCCCTCGCCCTCTTGGCGTTGGCCGGCTGCAATCCGGGCGAGCGCACCCTGTTCCTGACCCTCGCCGGCGAAACGCCCGGCACCCGAACGCCGTTCGTCGAAATATCCGGCGCGCCGCCCTTGGGCCGGCCGCCGCCGGCCGCGCCCTCTGGACGTTTCCGCCCGGCGGATTTGCCCGATGCGGTATCCGATGCAGCGACAGGCGACAACGCCGAGGTCGAGAATGCCCATCGCCGGGTGCAGCGGGCGCTCGCCGACCGGGACGAGGAATTCGCGCTCCGGATCCGGTCGCTCGGCCTTTACGCGCAGGATTATCTGGCCGCGGCCGGCGCCCTGACGCTTCGGGCCGGCGATCCGCTGCCGGCAGACGATGCCCGCCACCGGGGGCGCCTGAAGGCGGCGCGCGGCGTTCTGGACGAAATCGGCGGCGATATCGCCAAGCTCAACGCCCTGGTGCTGCGCATCCAGCGCGACCGGATTGCAGCGCGCCGGGTCGCGGCTGCAGCGCAGGGCCGGGGCGGCGCGCTGGTGCAGGTCGCCACAGCCACCGATGCGGCGGCGGTCCGGATGCTGGCGGCGGCCCGCACCTTCGCCGGCGACTGGCTGGTCTATGTCAGCGGCCAGCGCGAGACGCTGAACCGGCTGGCGGCACAGGCCGCCGCCGCGACCGGCCCCGATACCGTCGAAACGATCCCGGTCCGCCAGACGCTGGCGGAGTAGCCGGGGGGTGGGTAACAGGCGTCAGGTGAGGTCGGCACGTTCATGAGAAATATCAAGTGCATTGACCAAAGCGCTCGTGACGCCGAGCACAGGATCGGCTACAAGAAGTCTGCGGCCGTTAGGTAAACGCACAATGCCGAACATAGAGGACCAAACTATAACCGCTGCCGATCCTAACGTGGACCCGCTTGCGGGGACCGTATTTTCTTCCCATAGAACTGTTGAAGCTCCGCCGCTTGAATTGCCGGTAGCTTTGAAGCCAAACACACGTTTAAAGATGGACGGAAAAAAATTTCTTTCCTTGCTTCCTGAAAGTGCAATTCCGGTCGCTTTTTTTGATCCACAGTATCGCGGCGTTCTTGAAAAGTTGAGCTATGGGAATGAGGGAGAAAATAGAGGGAAGAGGAGAGCTGCTCTTGAGCAGATGACAGAAAAGCTTATCGCTCAATTTATTCGCGGAATTGATAAAGCTCTGATTCCATCTGGGCATCTCTTTTTATGGGTCGATAAGTTCCACTTGTGCCAAGGTGTGAAGGCTTGGCTAGACGGTACTAATCTGGACATCGTTGATATGCTTACCTGGGACAAAGGCACGTTCGGTATGGGATATCGAACGCGACGCCGTGCTGAATATTGTGTTGTTTTACAGAAACAACCTCGCAGAGCGAAAGGGGTATGGAAGATTCACAATATTCCAGATGTCGTTCGGGAATCAGTTTCTCAGCGCGATCACCCACATGCCAAACCTGTTGACCTTCAAGGTATGCTTATGGCTGCAGTTAGCCACGAGGGAGACTATGTGATTGATCCGGCTGCTGGATCATTTTCTGTACTTCAGGCAGCGTTAAATCAGCGTAGAACTTTTCTGGGCTGTGATCTAAACGGATAGACTATGGCCCGTCTTCGAAATGCGCGTCCAAAGAATGTCTCTGGTGCATATGATCGACTGTTCGACAACGCTGAATTGGGCGCGCTTGCCAGTAAGATTCAATCGGCAGTAATTTCGTCGGGCAATGAATTGGAACGATTGATTTCAAGAAGAGTTCGGAACATTCCTGACTTGGACGAATTCTTGACTCAGCAAATCATGCCGGATGGTGTTTTTCTCGTCAGGAAAAATGAGATGAAGAAATGTCGCACTTTAGATTTTGCGGGCGCCGAGCCCGACTTTATGGTTTTCAAGAGAAGAGAAAATATACAAACCTGTCACGTTGTCGAACTAAAGGACGGCCATGTGTTCGACACCAAGAAATCCAGTGCGGAGCGGCAATCCATGCATGGATTTATTGAACGCAACGCGCCGCATATTCAGTACCGGTTTCAAGCGCATTTTTGTGCGTTTAACCAGAAAGATAAGCACATAATATGGGATGGCTTTAAGAGGAAAATTGCTCTGTCAGAGGCAATGACGGGACAGGAATTTTGTGAACTTCTAGAGATTAATTATGAGAAAATAGTGGCAGAGCGGCGAGAAAATGGGCCCGACAACATAGAGTTTTTCCTATCTGAGTTGGTCGGGATCGAAGCTGTCAGGCGTCGCCTGTTGGAACTTCTAGACGTTTACAGATAGAAATTACTCAAGTGATCCATTGCGGTCCACCATATCCCGCACCGGGGCGAACGAGCGGCGGTGGTGCGGCGTCGGGCCGAGGGCGGCCAGCGCGGCCCGGTGCGCGGCGACGCCGTAGCCGGCGTTCCGCTCCCACCCGTAACCCGGATACTCCGCCGCGAGCCGCGTCATGATGCGGTCGCGAGTCACTTTGGCGACGATCGAAGCCGCGGCGATGGAGAGCGAACGGCCGTCGCCGCCGACCATCGGATGCGCCGGGCAGGGCAGGTCGGGCGCCCGATTGCCGTCGACCAGCACCGCCGCAGGCGGCGCGGCGAGGGCGGCGACGGCGCGCTGCATGGCGAGCAGGGTCGCCTGCAGGATGTTGAGCCGGTCGATCTCCGCGACGCCGGCTTCGCCCATGCCGACCGTCCCGGCTTCGAGGATCGCAGAATAGGCAGCCTCGCGCCCGGCCGCCGAAAGCTTCTTGGAATCGTCGATCAGGCTGCGGACAGCCGGCGGCAGGTCCAGCCCGGGGAAACAAACGGCCGCCGCAACGACCGGGCCGGCCAGCGGCCCGCGGCCGGCTTCGTCGACCCCGGCGACCGGCCCGCCCAAGGGACTGCCCAGCGCCCGTTCGGCGGCGAAGTCAGGCATTGCGCGTATCGGCCCGGTCCGTATCGGGTCGGTCCTTATCGGGACGGTCCGTATCGGGTCGGCCCGTCTCGGCGGGGCTAGGGCGACGGTCGGTCAGCAGCGCCGGTTCCGTTTCGTCGTCCTCCGGGATCTGCGCCCTGGCGCGGCGGAACCGCCGGGCGACGCGCGAGGCACGCCACGCGCGCTTCAGGGTGGCCCAGCGGCCCTCCAGATAGTGGAAGATTGCCACCGTCTTCCGGGTTTCGATCGCTTCCAGGGTGCCCGTCAGCGAGGTGACGCCGAGCAGAATGACCCGGATCAGCCGGCGTGCGATGACGATCCACAGCGGCGACATCAGCAGCGAAAAGGCGATGACGGCGACGATCAGCTGCCCGGTCTCGGTTGCGATAAGGGCGCGTTCCTGGGCCGCCTCGCCGACGACCAGCGAGAATTCTCCGATCTGGGCGAGCAGGACGCCGGCGACGAAGGCGTTGGGCCAGGGCTCGCGCAGCAATCGGATGATGCCGATGTTGATCGCCGTTTTGACCACGGTGACGGTGACGAGCAGGAGGATCACCGTCCCGAGGTTATCCCAGATGAACGCCAGATCGATCAGCAGACCGATGGACAGGAAGAAGACCACGATCAGCACGCTCTGGATCGGCCGCGTCGTTCGTACCATCGGCGCGCGCGCCGTGCTGTTGCCGACGACGAGGCCGGCCAGGAAGGCGCCGAGGACCGGCGACAGGCCGAGGATGCCGGTCAGCGCCGCCGCGCCGAAACAGAAACACAGGGCCGCCAGCGGCAGGATTTCCGGCGCGGCGCCGGCGGCGTCGGTGAAGGGCAGCACGAGGCGCCGGCGGCGGCTGAGATACAGGATGAACGCGACGAGCAGGCCGATCGACAGGAGTATCTTGGCAAGATCCAGCAAGCCGGGTTCGCGGTCGCCGAACAGGCCGATGGTGAGCAGCATCGGCACTACGGCGAGGTCCTGGGCGATCAGGATGCCGATGGTGAGTTGGCCGACCGGCTGGCGCAGCAGGTCGAGTTGTTCCAGCATCTTGACGACGACAGCCGTGCTCGACAGCGCTACGACAAAACCCAGCACCACGACGACCGGTGTCGGAAAGCCGCCGATCCAGCCGATCAGCAGCATCGCGCCGACCGCAATGCCGATCTGGAGCAGGGTGGCACCGACCGCGACCTTCCAGATTGCCTTGAAGCCGCGCAGGCTGAGCTCCATGCCGACCAGGAACAGCAGCATCAGCACGCCGAGCTCGGCCAGCACCGCAACGCTCGGGCGGTCCTCGACCAGCTGGAAGCCCGACGGACCCAGAACGACGCCGGCTACGATGTAGCCGACGATCACCGGCTGCCGCATCCGCACCATCAGCAGACCGCCCGCCAGGGCGATCAGCCCGACAAGGGCGAGGCCGGTCAGTTCGACGCCATCGTGCATGGCGCCAGACTACCATTTCGGCAACCGGGTGAGAATCCGCCAAACCGGTCATTCGGGCGGCGCGGCCCATCGCATTCGACGGGTATTCCGTGCGTCCCTCGCCGCCCTTAGAACAGGTTCATCTGCCGCCCGTCCCGGGCCGGTTTGACGAACAGGTCCGTCCGCAGGGGCCCGGCCTCCCGCTTGAGGCCGAGGCGCCGGGTTGCCATGGCGAAGCGGATGTCCAGCGCCTTGCCGAACGCGCCCTTGCCGACCATGCGTTCGCCCCACTGCGCGTTGTTCAGCTTGCCGTCGCGCAGCGAGCGGATGGTGTTCAGCACCTTGTTGCGCCGGTCCGGATAGCGGGTATCGAGCCAGTCGGCGAACAAATCCTTCACTTCGCCGGGCAGGCGCAGCACGATGTAGGAGGCCAGCGAAGCGCCGGCGTCCCGCGCCGCCTCCAGTATCGCTTCCATCTCATGGTCCGTAATGCCGGGAACCACCGGCGCGACCATGACCCGGACCGGGATGCCGGCCTCGGCGAGCGAGCGGATCGCGGCCAGCCGGCGCGCCGGCGGCGCCGCCCGCGGCTCCATCGCGCGTGCGACCGAACGCTCAAGCGTCGTTACCGAAAGGGCGGCGGCGCACAGGCCTTTTTCCGCCATCGGCGCCAGGGTATCGATATCCCGCTCGATCAGGGCCGATTTGGTAACGATAGTGACCGGATGGTTGCAGTCCGACAGCACCTTCAGGATATCCCGCGTGATTTGCCGTTCCCGCTCGACCGGCTGGTACGGGTCCGTGTTGGTGCCCATGGCGATCGGCGCGCACCGGTAGGACGGTCGGGCCAGCTCCTGCCGCAGCAGGGCGGCGGCGTCCGGCTTGGCGAAGAGGCGGGTCTCGAAATCGACGCCCGGCGACAGGCCGAGCCAGGCATGGCTCGGCCGGGCATAGCAATAGACGCAGCCGTGCTCGCAGCCGCGATACGGGTTGATCGAGCGGTCGAAGCTGACATCGGGCGACTCGTTGCGCGCAATCACGGTGCGCGAGGCGTCGACAGTCACCGTCGTCGGCACGGCCGCGGCAGGCGGGCCGGCCTCCGCCTCATCCGGGGAAACGGGGGCGTCCCAATCGTCGAAGAACGGATCGCGCCGGATCGTCTCGAACCGGTTGGGCGGGTTGAAGCCGGCGCCCCGGCCGCGGAAGGCCGGACCCCTGGTGCGACCCGGACGGGCCGAATGGGGATCGAAGGGGGTGCTCTCCGGTATCCGTTCGACAGGTTCCATACCGCAACACATGACACCGGGACATCTTCGAGTCAAGAACATAAAAAGAACATATTGCGTGGCCCCGTCCGCTTCCGGATGCATGGCGGCTTGATTGCTCTCGTGCGGTGGGCAACACAGGGGCCATGCTGAGCATCGTCATCCCGACGCTGAACGAGGCGGCCCGCCTGCCGGCGACGCTGGCGGCGCTGGGCGGTGGACCGCAGATGGAAATCGTGATCAGCGACGGCGGCTCGGAGGACGGCACCGTGGCGTTGGCGCAGGAGGCCGGAGCGAGGATCGTCGCCGGAAGCCGGGGGCGCGGCGCCCAACTCGCCGCCGGTGCGGCCGCTGCCGCAGGCGACCGGCTGCTCTTCCTGCATGCCGATACGCGCCTCGGCGCCGGATGGCAGAGTGGGGCGGACGCTTTCGTGGCGGACCCCCGCAACCGGCAAAGGGCCGGCTACGCCCGGTTCCGGCTGGACGATCCGGACCCGCGCGCCCGGACGCTGGAGGCGCGGGTGGCGTGGCGCTGCCGCCGCTTCGGCCTGCCTTACGGCGACCAGGGCCTGCTGATCGGCCGCGACTTCTACCGGGCGCTCGGCGGCTACCGGCCGATACCGCTGTTCGAGGATGTCGATCTGGTTCGGCGCATCGGCCGGCGCCGGCTCGTCCCGCTGGATATCGACGCGATCACGGGAGCCGACCGTTTCGTCCGGGCCGGCTACCGCCGCCGCTCGGCAGCAAACCTGATTCTGCTCTCGCTGTATTTCTTCGGCGTGCCGCCGGCTTGGCTGGCGCGGCTGTACTGAGCCGGAAGCCGCTATGCCTAAGCGCCGTTCCGTGGCGATCCTGTTCCTGAAGGCGCCCCTCGTCGGTGGGATAAAGACAAGGCTGGCGGCGGACATCGGCGGGCTCGCGGCCTGGCGTTTCTATTGCGATACCGCGCAGCAGGTTGGCCGCAGACTGGCCCGGCGTCCGGAATGGGATCTCGTGCTCGCGGTCACGCCCCGCCGGTCGGCCCGGCACCTCCGGCGCGGGCTGCCGCGCCTTGCCGGCCTGCCCTGTATCGACCAGGGCGAGGGCGATCTCGGCGTGCGCATGGCGCGCTGCCTCGACCGGTTCGCGCCGCACCCGCGCCTGCTCATCGGGGCAGACATTCCCGGCATCGATGCCGGCGTCGCAGGGCGGTCGTTCGAGCTGCTGCTGCGGTCCGACCTCGTCTTCGGGCCGGCCGAGGACGGCGGCTTCTGGCTGGTCGGCCAGCGCGGTCCCGCGCGTTGCGCCGGCTTGTTCGACCGTGTGCCGTGGTCGCGCCCGGAAACCCTGGCCGCGACGCTGCGCAACGCGCCGCGTCACCGGCGCGTGGCCCTCGCCGAAACACTGGCCGATGTCGACGACGGTGCGGCCTACCGGGCGTGGAAGGAGAGGACGGTGGCCGGTTAACGCCCGGTAGGCTCCTGCAGGCGCGGCATCAGCTCGACGAAGTTGCAGGGCCGGGTGCGGTTGTCGAGCTGGTATTGCAGGATCTCGTCCCAGCCGTCCTTGCACGCGCCGGGCGAGCCCGGCAGGGCGAACAGGTAGGTTCCGCCCGCCACGCCGCCGACCGCGCGCGACTGGACGGTCGAAGTCCGGATCTTCTGGAAACTGATCCAGCGGAACAGTTCGCCGAAGCCCTCGATCTTTTTCTCGAAGACCTGCTCGAAGGCTTCCGGCGTCACATCGCGGCCGGTCACGCCGGTGCCGCCGGTGGAAATGACGACGTCGACCGCCGGGTCTGCGATCCAGTTTTCGAGACTGGCAACGATCACGTCAATATCGTCCGCCACGATCCGGCGGTCCGCCAGGACATGGCCGGCGCCCTCAATCCGCGCGACCAGGGTGTCGCCGGACCGGTCGTCGGCCGCGCTGCGTGTGTCGGATACGGTCATCACCGCAATGTTGACCGGCAGGAAGGGCCGGCTCTCGTCGATCTTCGTCATGCTGCCCTACCAATGGCGTCATCGCCGATTCTCACGATGGCCGCTCCCGGTCCAGAGCGTCGAGTTTTTCCCGGATCGCCAGCAGGTCGCGCCAGGCTTCCCGCTTGTTGAGCGGGCTGCGCAGCAGATAGGCCGGATGGAACAGGGGCATGGCCGGGATCGGGTCGGCGCCGGTTTCGATCATGTCGGGCGTGCGGTAGTCGAACCAGCGCCCGCGCAGGCGGGTGATCCCTTCCTTGCGGCCGAGCAGCGTCTTGGCCGAAGGCCCGCCCAGAAAGACCAGGATTTCCGGCTTCTTCAATTCGATATGCCGTTCCAGGAAGGGGCGGCAGACCGCGGTCTCGGCGACCGAGGGTTCGCGGTTACCCGGCGGGCGCCAGAACACGATGTTGGTGATGTAGGCGTCGTTCGCGCGGCCCAGATCGATGGCGGCCAGCATCTTGTCCAGCAACTGGCCGCTGGCGCCGACGAAGGGCTTGCCCTGGCGGTCTTCCTCGGCGCCCGGCGCTTCGCCGATCAGCATGAGCCCGCCTTCGGGCGCGCCGTCGGCGAAGACGGTGTTCATGGCGGTCTTCTTCAGCGCACAACCGTCGAAGGCGGCGACCGCCGCGTGCAGCGCGTCGAGCGTATCGGCGCTTCTTGCGCTCTCCCTTGCCGCTGCAACGGTCTCACCGGTCGATTCCAGGCGCATCGGCGCGGCGGCCGGGGCCGGTCGATACGCCGGACCGGCGGCGCGCTGCGGTTGCGCCGGCGCCGGCTCCTGCCGCGATGCCGCCGGTTCCGCTGCAACGGCAAGCCGGTCGACCGGGCGCTCGCCGATCGCCTCGTCGGCGCCGGCATCGACCTGCCAGGCGAGCGCGTACCGGAGCGATTCCGCTGCCGTCGCGGGCTGCCGGTGTGTGCGATCGGGCATGGCGCCGAACGGCCCTCTGCGCTAAGTGTTCTTGCCTTGCGCGTCCAAAGCGCTTGCGCTTGCGCGCGCTCTGCGACTTTCGGGGAAAGCCGCTGCCGTTACAAGCCCTTAGAGGGCCGGCGGATCGTCCGCAGAAGCGCCGGAACAGGACGGGATCGGACAGGATGACGGAACAGGAATCGATCCGCGAAGCGATGGAATACGATGTGGTGATTGTCGGCGCTGGCCCGTCCGGCCTGGCCGCCGCGATTCGCCTGAAACAGCTTGCTGAAGCATGCGGCAGCGAGATCGAAGTCTGTGTGCTGGAAAAAGGCTCCGAGGTCGGCGCACATATCCTGTCCGGCGCGGTGCTCGACCCGCGGGCGCTGAACGAATTGCTGCCGGACTGGCAGGACCGCGGCGCCCCGCTCAACACGCAGGTGAGCGAGGACCGCTTTTTCTTCCTGTCCGAAAAAGGCGGGTTCAAGGTGCCGAACCTGTTCCTGCCCGCCTGCTTCGGCAACCACGGCAACTACATCGTCAGCCTGGGCAACCTGTGCCGCTGGCTGGCCGAGCAGGCCGAGGGCATGGGCGTGGAAATCTATCCGGGCTTCGCCGCCGCCGAGGTGCTCTACGACGAAGACGGCCGGGTCCGCGGCGTCGCGACCGGCGACATGGGCATCGGCGCCGACGGCGCGCAAACGGCGAACTACACGCCGGGCATGGAACTGCTGGCGAAATACACTTTTTTCGCCGAAGGCTGCCGCGGCTCCCTCGGCAAACAGTTAGCGGCAAAGTTCGGCTTGCGGGACGGTGCTGATCCGCCGTCCTACGGCATCGGCATCAAGGAGCTGTGGGAGATCGATCCGGAGCGGCACACGCCCGGCCTGGTTATGCACACTGCCGGCTGGCCGCTCGACCGGGAGACCTACGGCGGCTCCTTCCTCTACCATTTCGACAAGAACCTGGTGTCGGTCGGCTTCGTCGTCGGGCTGGACTACAAGAACCCCTATCTCAGCCCCTACGAGGAATTCCAGCGCTACAAGCACCATCCGAAGGTGCGCGTCTTCCTCGAGGGCGGCAAGCGCATCGCCTACGGCGCCCGCGCCATCTATGCCGGCGGGCTGCAATCCGTGCCGAAGCTGGCCTTCCCCGGCGGCTGCCTGATCGGCGACAATGCCGGCTTCCTCAACGCGCCGCGCATCAAGGGCAGCCACACGGCGATGAAGACCGGCACGATGGCGGCCGAGGCGGCGTTCGACGCCGTGGCGGCCGGGCGCGCGCAGGACGAGCTGTCGGCCTATCCTGCGGCTTTCGAAGACAGCTGGGTGAAAGTGGAGTTGCACCGGGCGCGCAACTTCAAACCGCTGATGAAGAAGGGCCTGGTCGCCGGCACCCTGCTGTTCGGCATCGACCAGCAGATCTTTCGCGGCAAGGCGCCCTGGACCCTGCGGTCCGGGAAACCGGATCACGAGGCGACCGAGCCGAAGGCACAGCATCGGCCGATCGACTATCCCAAACCCGATGGCGTGCTGTCCTTCGACCGGCTGACCAGCGTGTCCTTCTCCGCCACCAACCATGAGGAGAACCAGCCGGTTCACCTGGTCCTGAAAGACAGCGCCGTTGCCGTCGACCACAATCTGGCGCTCTACGACGCGCCGGAGCAGCGCTATTGCCCGGCCGGCGTTTACGAGATCCTGCGCGACGACGACGATGCAAACCCGCGCTTGCAGATCAACGCCCAGAATTGCGTGCATTGCAAAACCTGCGACATCAAGGACCCGACCCAGAACATCGACTGGGCGGTGCCGGAAGGCGGCGGTGGACCGAACTATCCCAACATGTAGGCGCGGCGCGCCGCGCGCGGCCCGGCCCGCCGCCGCCCGGGTGGCATTGCCGGCTCTGGCGTCGCTGCTCTTTCTGTCGTGCGTTTCTCCGACATCGGCTGCCGGACAGTCCACCAGTGCACCGCCGCTGCAATCCCTGACCGCATGGGGCGCCTATCTCTCGGCGCTGCATGCTTCGCGTCAAAAGGATTCGGGCCGCGCATCGGCCTATTTCGCGACGGTGACGCCGGATGCGCACGACCGCCTCGTCCTGCTGATTCAGGCCCTGCGCTCCCATGTTCTGGCCGGCCGGATCGAGCGTGCGGCAGCCGTTGCCGAGCGTACCGTGGCGCTGTCCCAGGGTCCGACGATGGCCCGTCTGGTGCTGGCCGTTCAGGCGGCAAAGCAGCAGCGGTTCAGCGACGCCCTGCACCATCTCGACCGGATTCGGGGCGATAACGTCAGCCGGCTGCTGCTGCCCCTGCTGCGCGCCTGGGTGGCCCTCGGCCGTCATAAGGATCCGGATCTGGCGTTGGACGAGCATCGGGATCTTGAGGGCGTGTCGCAGTTTCGCCCGTTCCGGACGATGCACAGGGCCTATCTGCTCGACGTGGCAAACCGGCCGCAGCGTGCTGCGAAGGTCTATGAGGAGTTGTCGCAAGCCCCGTCCATCGAGGCGTTGCGGCTGACCGAAACCGTATCGAACTTCCTGGCCCGGTCCGGCGGGAGGGCGGCGGCGCTGCAGGCGGTCGACCGGTATCTGGCCGCCAATCCCGACTCGATGACGGTAAAATCGCTGCGCGCGCGGTATCTCGACGATGCGCCGGTCGGACCCCTGGTCGGCTCGGCGGCCGATGGCGTGGCCGAGGTATTGCTCAACGTGGCCAGCGCGCTCCATCAGGCGGACCGTCCGGGCCAGGCCCTGCCGCTGGCGCAGCTTGCCGTCTGGATGCGGCCGCACGATGCGGCGTCGGTCTTCCTGCTCGGTACCGTGCTGGAATCCGACGGCCGCCATCGCAACGCCGTCGCCGCCTTCCGGAAACTGGAGACCGGCACCGTCTACAGCTGGGAGGCGCGCAAGTCTGCCGCCGCCTCGTTGGTCGAACTCGAACGATACGAAGAAGCATCTTCGCTTCTGGACAGGATGGCGGCCGAAAAGCCACAGCGTTATGACGCGCTGTGGCTGCTGGGCAATGTGCACCGCAACCGCTCGTCATTCGGCGAGGCGGTTACGGCCTACGACCGGGCCGTCAAGCGCATTCCGAAAATCGCCCGGCGGCATTGGAACCTGCTCTACGTCCGCGGTATCGCCCTGGAGCGTTCCGGACAATGGGCGCGCGCCGAAGCGGACTTCCTGCGCGCCCTGAAGCTCAATCCCGGCCAGCCCTATGTGCTGAACTATCTCGCCTATTCCTGGGTAGACCGCGGCGAAAAGCTGGAACGGGCGCGCACGATGCTGGAAGAAGCCGTCGGCAAACGGCCGAAGGACGGTTACATCGTCGATTCCGTGGGCTGGGTCGAGTTTCGCCTGGGCAATTTCGAGGAGGCCGTCCGTCATCTCGAACGGGCAGCCGAGTTGAGGCCCCACGATCCGATCATCAACCAACATCTGGGCGATGCCTACTGGCGCGCCGGCAGGCGCCACGAAGCGCGTTTCCAGTGGAAACGGGCGCTGTCGTTCGATCCGGAAGAAGCCGATCGGAAAAAAATCGAACAGCGGCTGCAGGAGGGAATGGCGCCCTTCGAACCGATTCTGCGGCAGTAGGGCGCCCGCCCGAACGCCCGGAATCCGCCATGCCGCCGCGAAATCCGGTTTCCAATCCTGCGCTTCGGGCGTTTGCGCCGGCCAAGATCAACCTGTGGCTCCATGTTACCGGCCGGCGGCCGGACGGATACCGCGAGCTCGATAGCCTGGTTGCTTTCGCCGACATCGGCGACCGGCTGACCGCCGCGCCGGCCGACGATCTGAGCCTGAGCTCCTCCGGCCCGTTTGCCGCCGCGCTCGGCTATGGCGCGGACAATCTCGTCCTGCGGGCGGCGCGGTTGCTGGCGGCGCATTGCGATGTCCCGGCCGCGGCGGTGCTGCATCTCGAGAAAAATCTGCCGGTCGCTTCCGGCATCGGCGGCGGTTCGGCGGACGCTGCTGCGGCGCTCCGCCTGTGCGCCCGGCTGTGGCAGGCCGATATTGGCGGAGACGAACTGGCGCGTCTGGCGCTGGATTTGGGCGCTGACGTGCCGGTATGCCTCGCCGGAACGACCGTTCGCATGACGGGGATCGGCGAGAAGCTGATTCCCGTGGATCCGTCGCCCGCACCGGTCCCGGCGGTACTCGTCAATCCGGGATCGCCGGTTTCGACCGGGCAGGTATTCGATGGGCTCGGCGGCCGGTTCTCGCTGCCCGCGGAAGACCCCGGCGGAGATCTCGCGTCGCGCGCCGCGTCGAACCGCAACGACCTCGAAGCGCCGGCCATCGGGTTCGTACCGGAAATCGCCGAAATCCTGGCCGCCCTGCACGCTGCGCCGGATATCCGGCTGGCGCGCATGTCGGGCAGCGGCGCCACTTGCTTCGGCCTGTTCGACTGCGACGACGCGGCGGCGGCAGCGGCCCGCGCCATCGGAGCGGCGCACCCGTCATGGTGGGTCGCCCCCTGTTCGATCGGGGGCCGGATCGGCCAGCCGGCCTGACTGGCCGGCGGCTACAGGAAAAGGACCAGGGTCGAAACGACGATCATGGCGCCCAGCGACAGGCGCCGGAACAGGGTTTCGTCCACCCGGCCGAAATAGTGCGTGCCGGCCCAGGTGCCGAACACGAACACGGGCGTCAGGACCAGGATCAGCCAGAAGACCCGGGGAATGAAGGCGCCCGCGATGGCGAGCGCGGTCAGCGTGACGATCGGGGTAATCGAGCTGGAGAGCGCGATCGTCCCGCGTTGGACATGGGCCGGCGAAGGGCCGGACATGATGTAGAGGAACATCGGCGGCCCGCCCATGCCAACCGCGCCGCCGATCAGGCCGCTCAGCCCGCCGGCAACGGCTGCTACGGCGGGTCCGCGCGGCCCTCGATGCCGCCAGCCCGACAGCAGGATCGCGGCGAACAGGATCGCCATGACGGCGACCGCTCGGCGCATCGGCTCCTCGTCAACGCTGAACAGCAGCCAGATGCCGGCCGGCACGAGCAGGACGGAGGAAATGCTGAGCGTCGCCGCCTCCCGGATGTCGGCGTCGCGAAGCGCCCGGCGGCCGAGTTGGAAGCCGGTCAGCAGCATCAGGCATACGCCGACCGGCACGGCTTCGCGGGCGCCGACGAAGGCGCTCAGGACCGGCATGATGACAACGACCGCCCCGGCGCCGCCGGTAAAGCCGCGCAGGAGGCCGCCGAGGAGCGTTGCCAGAACGATGGCGGCGAGGCCGTAGAGCGGAACGTCGAGAAAGGCCGGGTTCACCGCCGCCCCGCTGCACAGCCCGAAGGTTTGGCGGGGTCAGGCCTTTCCGGTAAAGGCCGGTTTGCGCTTCTCCACGAAGGCGGTGACGCCCTCGGCAAAGTCCGGCTCGACGGCGCAGGCCGAGAAATTGTCGGCTTCGAGCTGCAACTGCCGTTCCAGCGGATTGTCCAGCGAGCGTTGCAGAAGCGCTTTCGTCCGGCCGTAGGCGGCGGTCGGGCCGGCGGCGAGGCGGGCCGCCAGCTTTTCCGTCTCGGCGGCGAGGTCGGCCGCCGGCACCACCCAGTTGACGAGGCCGTATTCCTTCGCCGTGGCCGCGTCGAAGCGGTCGCCGAGCAGAGCCAACTCGGTGGCCTTTTTCAGGCCGACCAGCCGCGGCAGGGCATAGGTCGAGCCGCCGTCCGGGCTGGTCCCGATCAGGGTGTAGGCCAGCGTGTAGAAGCTGTTGTCCGCTGCAATGGCGAGATCGGCGGCGCTCATGAAGCTGAGGCCGAAGCCGGCGCAGGCGCCGTTTACGGAAGCGACCACCGGCTTGGGCATGCGCCGGACCGCGATAATCAGGCTGTGGACCTCGTGGATGAAGGCTTCGATTGCCACAAGGTTGTCCTGGCGCGGCCGGCCCAGCATGGCATGGAAGGTCTTGAGGTCGCCGCCGGCCATGAAATGGTCGCCGCCCCGAACGACGACGCAGCGCACGCCGGGATCGTGCTCCAGCGGGTTGATGGTCTCGACCAGCGCCCGGGTCATTTCGGCGTTAAGCGCGTTCAGCGCCTTCGGCCGGTTCATGGTGACCCAGGCAACGCCGCCCTCAGTGGTCAGTTCGACAAGGTTATCCGTCATTTCCGCCTCTCCTCAGCCGGCATGTCTGGAAAAGAAATCGTTGCACGCCGCGCCGATTTCGGCCGGCGAATCCTCCTGTACGAAATGCAGCCCCTTCACCGTGACCTCTTCCTGGTTGGCCCAGCTGCGGCAGAAGTCGCGCGCCGGCCCGGTCAGGATGCTGCCCGGTTTGGCGTTGATGAACAGCTTCGGAATCGGGCTCGCCTTCATCGCGGCGCTGTAGGCCTCTGCGACCGCGACGACTTCCGGCGGTTCGCCGTCGATGGGAATCTGCCGCGGCCAGGTCAGTATCGGCCGCCGCACCTCGCCGCCGTCGACATAGGGCTTGCGGTAGACGGCCATTTCCTCGTCCGTCAGCCCGCGCATGACTGCGTTGGGCAGGACGCCTTCGATGAACAGGTTGCGGTTCAGAACCAGGTCTTCGCCCTTGGACGAACGGAAGCCCTGGAAGATGCCGCGCGCCTGCTCCGGCCAGTCGGCCCAGTGCACCGGGCAGACGACGGTTTCCATATAGGCGATGCCGGCGACCCGGTCCGGGTGGCGCGCCGCCCAGTGGAAGCCGAGCGCCCCGCCCCAGTCGTGGACCACGAAGCGCAGCTTGCCTTCCGGCAGCACGGCGTCCAGCCACGCATCGATGAATTTGCTGTGTTCGGCAAAGGTGTATTCGCCGGACGGGTTCTTACCCGACTCGCCCATGCCGATCAGGTCCGGCGCCAGGCAGCGGAAGTTTCCGGACAATTCCGGGATCACATTGCGCCACAGATAGGACGATGTCGGGTTGCCGTGGATCAGCACGACCGGTTCTCCCGCCCCGGTATCGACATAGCGCATGGTCGAGCCGAGCAAGTCGACGGATTTGCGGGGATGGGGATCGGCGGCGGAAACGGTTTCGGCCATGAATGTTATCCTGGTTTGCGGGTGGAGACGGCCGGGGCGATCCGGCGGACCGGCTTTACTATAACCGGGGGCGAGGCTGTGAAAACCATCGGGTTGGGCAGCGCCGCCCGCGATACCGGAAATTTTCTCCGGCCGCGCCGGCAAGGCGGTTTACCCCGGTTCGATCGAACGTCTATTGTTCGGCGACAAGCGCTGGCGAGCCGCGAACCGA